>JANXSH010000788.1 GCA_025356615.1 Planctomycetia bacterium
AGTTCTACGCCTCGGTGCGCCTCGATGTCAAGAAGGGCGCTCCGATCAAGAAGGGCGACGAGAGCATCGGGTCCGAGATCAAGGTGAAGGTGGTCAAGAACAAGGTCGCCCCGCCCTTCCGCACTGCCGAGTTCGAGCTGATGTTCGACAGCGGCATCAGCAAGGAGGGCGACGCCATCATCCTCGGCCTCGAGGACAAGATCATCGACAAGAAGGGCAACTGGCTGTACTACAACGAGGTCGGCCTGGGCAACGGCTCGGAGAAGGCGAAGGAGTACCTCCGCGAGAATCCGAAGATCATGGAGGAACTCGTTACCCGAATCCTCACCAAACGCGGCCTGCTCACCGCCGCCCTGGTGCCGACCGCAGACGAGGAGGTGCCCGAGGAGTCGGTCGCCCCGACCCCCGCGCCGACGGGCCGCAAGGGCCGACAGGCGGCGACGAACGGAGCGGCGGAGTGACACGGTGACACGGTGACACGGTGACACGGTGACAAGGTGTTGATACCCCCTGTCACCTTGTCACCCGAGCGAAGCGAGTCATCCCCTCACTTCCCGAACAACCCACCCAGCCCCTTGCTGATCGCCCCCATCGCACCGCCGCCTTCGCTGCTCTCTCCCTCCTCGCCACCCTTGACGAGTCCGTCGAGTTGCCCCGCCAGGGACGCGGGGAGTTTGCCCTTCAGGAACCCCATCACCGCCTCGACGGCGCTCTTCGCCTGTTCCTTGTCGATGCCCGCCTTCTCGGCGACCGTCGCGATCAATTGCTCCATGTCCTCTCCTTCTCGGTTCGACGCCTCTCATCACCTCAGCTATAATAGGAATCGCCCCCCCACCACGACCTTCGCACCCGAAGGAATCCCGATGTCCCTCGACTGGACCCCGTTCGTCGATCTCGTCCGTCGCCACCGATCTTTCCTGCTCACGACGCACGTCCGCCCCGACGGCGACGGGCTGGGGTCGATGTTGGCGCTCGCCGACACGCTCGAGGCGATGGGCAAGACGCTCCACATGACCGTCGCGAGCGAACTGCCGCCGCGCTACGATTTCCTCGACCCGGCGCATCGCGTAAAGCGATATTCGCCGCCGGGCGACGAATACCGGGGGGTGGAGGCCGTCGCGGTCCTCGACACGGGCACCTGGAACCAGCTCGGCGACTTCGGAGGACTCTTGCGGACGCTCCAGATCCCGCGCCTCGTCATCGACCACCACCTGACGCAGGACGACCTCGGCGCGACCCGCCTCGTGGACACGACCGCCGAGGCGACCGGCCGGCTCATCTACGAGGCGATCCTCGCCCTCGGGCAGACGCCGAGCGCTTCGGCGGCGCACTCGCTCTTCGTGGCCCTGGCGATGGACACCGGATGGTTCCGCCACCCGAATACCCGCGCGGCGACGCTCGAACTCGCCGCCCGCCTCGTGGAAGCCGGTGCGAGGCCGACCGCCGCCTACGAGATGCTCGAGGAGCAAGGCACACTCGGCAGGCTGAAGCTCATCGGCCTGGTGCTGGGTCGGATCCAGATGGCGTGTGAGGGTAAGGTCTGCTTCACCGAGATCCACCGGGGCGACTACGAGGCGACCGGCGCGGTGCCGCAGGACAGCGAAAACATGATCGACTACACACGCTCCGTCGCCGGTGTCGAGGTCGGCCTGTTGTTCATGGAGCAGCCTCGCGGCGGCGTCAAAGTCAGCTTCCGCTCGCGCAAAGTCGATGTGTCGCGCGTCGCCGAGCAATTCAACGGCGGTGGCCACCGCCTCGCCTCTGGGGCGACCCTCGATACGACCCTCGACGAGGCCAAACGACTGGTCCTCGCAGCGATCGCCTCTGCACTCTCCTGAAGTTCCTACCCCTGGAGTCCCACCCCATGCAAGACACTTCTACCCCCACTCCTCCGCGCTGGACACTGCGAAACCTTCCCCTCGCCGCGCGCCTTACCCTGGCCGCCTACCTCATCGCCGTCGGCCTGGGCTACCTCTCGGCCCTTGTCAACCTCCACTTCCAAGAGGCGAGGCCCGACGAGATCCTGCCGAGTGATGAAGATGTCGTCACGATCTATCACGGCACGTCGCAGGTTTCGCAGTTGGAGCGCTTGCTCGTGGCGCATCCGTCGCTTCCGTTCAACGGCCAGGGCAGCATGCGGTCGGCAATGACCCTCGGCAAGCGAGTCAGTGGCGCGAACAAGCTACTCAAGGAGAAGGCAAAGGCGCTGAATCTTTCGCTCGATGATCCCGCCCAAGCCAAAAAAGTAAGAGAAGCCGTTCAGAACGAGCTCGATGGAGAGCGTCTGTCCCTCATCGCCTGGGTCAAGTCTGGTTCTGACAAGAAGGCTTACGAAAACGATGCCTATCCCCGCAGCCCCAAGCTCGCGGCCCTCCCCATCACGGAGAAGTATCTCAACGAGGATCCGCAGTTTCTCCTAGAGGATAAGGTGAAACCGGTCATGATCAAATCGATCATCCAGGATCGCTGCGCGCGTTGTCATTCGCCGGAGGTCGGGGGGCCTGGGGCTCAATTCCCGTTGGATAACTTCGACCAGATCACGTCCTACACGAGCATCGAGAAGAGCACCGGCAAGTCACTGCCCAAGTTGGCGATGACGACGCACATCCATCTGCTCAGCTTCGCGGTGCTGTATGCCCTCACGGGGCTGGTACTGGCGCTGTCGAGCTGCCCGGCGTGGATTCGCGTCCCGATCGCGCCGCTGGCGTTGATCGCGTCGGTTGTCGATGTCGCCTGTTGGTGGCTGGCACGCCTGGAGGATCCGTATGGCACGATGTTCGCGTCAATGATCCCGATGACCGGCGCGGTCCTCGCCGTGTCGCTGCTGTTGCAGATCGTCCTGAGCCTGTTCAGCATGTTCGGCAACCTCGGCAAGGTCTTGTTGGTGTTGCTGTTCATCGCGGCGGGAGCGGGCGGATACGTCGCCAAGGAGAGGTACATCGACCCGCACATCCTCCATGAGAAGGAGATGAGGAAGGCCGTCCAGGAGTAAGGGGAGTGGCAGGAAAGACCGTCACCTCGAGGGGGCGTTCCTGCCCAAATCGGCCCCCCTCGAGGTGCCGGTCGGCGCGTCTCGCCCTACAACACCTGAGAGACTTCTCGACCACGCAGGGGGCGACGATCATGCTCACGGCCGAGGGATGCCTACAGCGACGGCGGCGATTCTGGGAACGGCTCGGCCCCTGGGCGGAGGGCGACCACGTCCGCCTCGCCGACCCGCTGCACCTCGCGTACCTCGCCAACTTCCACGTCGAGCCGATCAGCCTCAACGCCGGCTTCGGGGCCGTGCTGCTACTCCGGCAGGACGGCCACGCGAAGCTCCTCCACGACGACCGCCTCAAGGGCGCGGCGGCGTCGGCGCACGTCGAGGAGACCGCCGTCGTGCCGTGGTACGACGGCCAGACGCCCGGCAAGGGGCCGCGCCAACTCGCCCTCGTCGGCGCGGTCAATCCGTCCGGCTCGGGCCTCCGCATCCACGACCGCCCCGGCGACCCGGCGGCGGCTGCCGTCGTCGGCACGCTCGCCCAGATGCGCCGACAAAAAGACCCCGACGAGATCGCCCTACTCCGCGAGTGCATGAGGGCGTGTGACGTGGGCCACGCCTGGGCACGCGAGAACATCCGGCCCGGCATGACCGAGATCGATGTCTACGGCGGCGTCGTCGCGGCTTGCACCCGCACGGCGGGCCACGCCGTGATCGTCTACGGCGACTTCGCCGTCAGCCCCGGCCCCGAGCGGCGCGGCGGTGCGGCGACGGGCCGCGTCCTCCAGCCCGGCGATATGTTCATCCTCGACTACTCCGTCGTAATCGACAACTACCGCAGCGACTTCACGAATACCCTCGTCGTGGGCCGAGACCCGACGCCGGACCAGCAACGCCTCTACGACCTCGCAACCGGAGCGATGGTCGCCGGCGAGAAGGCGCTCCGCGCCGGCGCGACGTGCCAGACGGTCTACGACGCCGTCAACGGCGTGTTCGAGAAGGCCGGCGTCGCCGCCTCCTTCGGGCACCACGCCGGCCACGGCATCGGCCTGACCCACCCCGAAGCGCCATTTCTCGTCCGCCACTCCGAAGAGACGTTGCTGGAAAATGATGTCGTCACGCTGGAACCGGGCCTCTACATCGCGGGCGTCGGCGGCCTGCGGGTCGAACACAACTACCGCATCACGCCGACGGGCTACGAGAGGCTGAGCAACCATGTGATCGCGCTGCGCTAGCCGCGATTCTCGCCCCCTCGCCCCTCGATCACCGCCTCCAACGTCTTCCGGTCGTGCAGGCCGGTCAACACCTGGTCGCCGATGACGAACATCGGAACCCCGTTCACGCCCGCCGCGCGGGCGTGTTCCAGCGCCCGTTGGTGTGCCTCCCGGTACTTCCGCGTTCGCAGCGCCTCCCCGAAGACGCGCTCGTCGAGGCCGACTTCGCCCGCCAGCTCGGCCAGCACGTCGATCCGGCCGATGTCCAGCCCGTCGCGAAAGAACGCCGCCATCACGCGATGGTTGTACTCGCTCCCCTTCCCATGCTCCTTGGCGAATTGGTACCCCTCGAACGCCAGGTGCGTGTGAGGCTGGGGGGAGACCTTCGGCAGGACGATGGGGACGCCCATGCGCCGGGCGATGGGGAACACGGACTGCGACCACGCCCGTTGGAGGTAGTCGCCCTCGGGCAAGAGCGTCGGATTGGGGTGAGGCCGTAGCTCGAATGGCATCCACTCGACATCGACATCCTTACCCTGGACCGCCTCTCGTAGCGGAAACTCCGCCAGGTAGCAGAACGGTCAGACGTAGTCCGAATAGACCGCGATCGAAAGGCTCATGACGATGGTATCCGTCCGGTGGGTCGGCTCGCCCCTCGGTCTAATGTCGCAAATGACGTACCGCCGAAGGAGGCGAACCCTAGGTCGCTTCGTACTTCTCGCGATGGGCATTCTTCGCGAGGACGTAGTCGGGGTGTTGCCGGGCCGCGACGTAGCGTTCGTAGAAGACCTTGGCGGCAGCCGCCTTCACGCGGTCTTCGGTCCGAGGCAATTCCTCGCCGGTCTCCGGGTCGTACTTCCTACCGCCCTTGTGATTGGAGTAGCGGCGGGCGCGCGTCCATCCCATTTGGAGGAACTTGCGGGCCATATCCGCGCCGGGGAAGTCGCCCGCTTCTAGGTAGGCGAGGAACATCTCGTAGATCCGGGCGGACGATCGCTCGGCGGCCTCGACGGTCGCGAACCTCCAGTGGGGTAGCAACTCGCTCTTGTAAGGCTCGACCAGCAAGACGCCCTGTTCGCCCTTGCCGATGCGATACAGCTCCGGGTGCTCGCGGAAATCCGTGGAGCCGAAGTCTTGCCGGTAGTCGAACATGCCTGCTCCCGTATCCGCACGGGTCTGCCGAGTCGGAATCGACGGGACGGGCCACCTACCCGCCTCTCGTCGAGTCCGTATACTGAATGGGTAGGCGCGATCGATTCTATCTTCCACCGCCGTCTCGGGTGGCGGGTAGGATTTCGGGTACTACGTCGGAGAGATGGCCGAGCGGCCGAAGGCGCAGCACTGGAAATGCTGTAGGGGGGTAACTCCCTCGAGGGTTCAAATCCCTCTCTCTCCGCATCCCACCCGCCGCAAGACCTGTACGAGCAGGGTTTGCGGCGGGTTTTTTTTCGTTCCCACCCCAGAACATCCCGCCGCCTGATCCCCGTCCGATGATGACCGACTCGACCGGATCACCGACCGAAAGTTAGCAGAACTATTGCCCGCCCGACCGCCCCACGGTCGAAGGAGGGTGCGGCATTTGGGCTAGCAGTCGGTGGCCCGAAACCGGCAGAGAAATTGCGGGGTCCGGTGATGGCTCGCAAGCCGAACATGACCTGGCAGGCGGTCACGCACGGAATTCAACTCTTGAATTTCCCCCAACGCTTCGGGTCGTTCCGCTGGAACGGTCCGAAGCGTTGCCCCTTTTCCTTGACGACTAGATGACGATTTCGTAAGCCGTCCTGACATAGGTCGAGTCAGGATAACATTCTGTCGGGCGCTACCCGTTTACCGGCGCATCGACCCATCTTGACAATAAATCGGTCCCACTTCGACGATATTGGGCGATCTGGAAGGATTGGGATATCGAATCGTGCCTCCCTAGCGGTATGCTGGGATGCAGGTGAAGCCCGACGCGCCAGTGAGGGAAACAGGCCCCTAACGAGGACGTATACCGAACCCTCGCTGGCGCGTCGGGCTACGTCCTCCCTTACCAGATGTGTCCTCCCTGACCGCGACGAGTATAGTCATCTAGCTCCCCTGCCGGCACTGCGGCATCTTCCCGTCGAGAACGTCCATGAATGACCAGGCCGTGAGCCTCCCTCCCTCCCTCTTCGGTCAGCAAGACCTCTACCTGTTCAACGAGGGCAGCCACCTCCGGCTCTACGACCACCTCGGCGCGCACAAGCGCGTCGTGGACGGCGTGCCCGGCTACAACTTCTCGGTCTGGGCACCGGGGGCGAACTACGTCTCCCTCGTCGGCGACTTCAACTACTGGGATCGCGGCACGCACCCGCTCACGCCCCGCGACTCGTCCGGCATCTGGGAGGCGTTCGTCCCCCATGTGGGCCAGGGAACTCGCTACAAATACTTCGTCTCGGGCCACAGCGGGTACTCCGCCGAGAAGGCCGACCCCTACGGCTTCTTCCACGAGGTCGCCCCCTGCACGGGCAGCATCGCCTGGCACTTGGATTACGAGTGGGGCGATCACGCCTGGATGGCCCGGCGTCGGGGCCGCAACAGCCTGTCGGCCCCCATCTCGATCTACGAACTCCACTTCGGCTCGTGGCGACACATCCTCGACGAGGGAAGCCGGTCGCTGAGTTACCGCGAGATGGCCGAACCACTCGCCCACCACATGCTCGAGACGGGGTTCACCCACGTCGAGTTCATGCCGCTGACCGAGCACCCGTTCTTCGGCTCCTGGGGCTACCAGGCGACGGGCTTCTTCGCGCCGACGAGTCGCTACGGGTCGCCGCAGGACTTCATGTACCTCGTCGATTACCTGCACCAGCAGGGCATCGGCGTCATCATCGACTGGGTGCCGTCGCACTTCCCCAACGACGAACACGGCCTGGCCTACTTCGACGGGACGCACCTCTACGAACACGCCGACCCGCGCCAGGGCTTCCACCCCGATTGGAAGAGTTGCATCTTCAACTACAGTCGGCACGAGGTGCGCTCGTTCCTCCTGTCGTCGGCGCTGTTCTGGCTCGAGAAGTACCACATCGACGGCATCCGCGTCGATGCGGTCGCGTCGATGCTCTACCTCGACTACTCGCGCAAGGCCGGCGAGTGGATCCCCAACGAACACGGCGGCAACGAGAACATCGCCGCCATCGGCTTCCTCCAACGGTTCAACGCCGAGGTCTTCCGCCACTTCCCCGACGTGCAGACCTACGCGGAGGAGTCCACCGCCTGGCCGATGGTCTCCCGGCCCACCTACGTCGGCGGCCTGGGCTTCGGCTTCAAGTGGGACATGGGCTGGATGCACGACACGCTCCAATACCTGGGACGCGACGCGATCCACCGCCAGTACCACCACGGCGAGATCATCTTCCGCATGGTCTACGCCTTCAGCGAGAACTACGTCATGCCGCTGTCGCACGACGAGGTCGTCCACGGCAAGGGTTCGCTCCTGAGCCGGATGCCGGGCGACTGCTGGCAGCAGTTCGCGGGCCTGCGCCTGCTCTACGGCTACCAGTGGGGCATGCCGGGCAAGAAGCTCCTGTTCATGGGCTGCGAGTTCGGCCAGGGCGTCGAGTGGCACCACGAGAAGAGCCTCGACTGGCACCTGCTGTCGTCCCACTGGCACGCGGGCATCCAGCGCTGGGTGTCCGACCTGAATCGCGTCTACCAGGACGAGCAGGCGCTGCACGATCAGGACTGCCGATGGCAGGGCTTCGAGTGGGTCGATTGCAGCGACTCCGGCTCGAGCATCATCGCGTTCCTTCGGAAATCGACGATGAGCGACGAGCAAATCCTCGTCGTCTGTAACTTCACGCCCGTCCCGCGCTCGGGCTACCGCATGGGTGTCCCCTACGCGGGCCGGTGGCGCGAGTTGCTGAACAGCGACGCCACGATCTACGCGGGCAGCGGCATGGGCAACTTCGGCGGCTTCGACGCCGAGGCGGTCCCGATGCACGGTCGGACGTACTCGCTCTCGCTGACGGTGCCGCCGTTGTCGGTGATGTTCTTCAAGGGACGCGCCGCAGTGTCGCTGGCGCTGCCGCCCGAGGTAACGACTGTATAACGGTGAAGGGAGGGGGCGTCAGATAGGGTATGACGCGAAGACATAACCCCTCTCCAGCCGTTTGAACATTCGCCCATTCCTCTCGTCCCTGCCCCTTCAGCTTCCGCACGAAGAACCCCGATCGCACCGGCGCGGGCATCGGACTGTTCGGCCCATCTCCCCCGCCCCCTTTCCTGTAGGGATAAAGGGGGCGGGCCTGGCTCGTCCACTCATGTGACCTCTCCGACGCGCCGCTCACTGCGGCAACTGCTTCAACGCCCAGGCAGCCATCATCCGAGCTTCGGCCACGGCTTCCTCCAAAAGTTCCCTGTGCTCAGCACCCTCCGGGACTTCATCTTTTCGATCCCTGGCCCGGATCAGTGCGGCTTTGACCCTCGGGTCGTCTGATTTTAGCCGACCCAGGGCGTAGGCCGCATTCCCCCGGAGCACCTCATCGTCCAAAGCCTTCAAGAGAGCGGGCACGACTTCCGCTTTGTGATCCCGGAACTCCCCCAGTACCCGAGTCGCATCCAGGCGACCCATCGTGTCAGGTTGAGCCAGGCCGCGCTCCAGGTCCGAACGGTTTGCATCATCCTTCCCTGCCTCGACGCGGGGACGATGTTCGATACCACGCAGAGCCTTCATCAGCGCGGGGAGTGCGGGCTTGCCGATGGCCGCCAGCGCCTGGGCCGCCTGGAATGGCATGGTATGGTCATTGCTCTCATCTCGGAGGTGGCGAGCCAGGGCGGGTACGGCGGCCCCGGCGATCGGCCCCATTCGTCCCACCGCGTAGGCCGCCATCTTGTAATGCTCGTCGCCGCGTTTCTTCTTCAATATCGTGACGAGAATCGGGACGAGCGCTTTCTCCTTCGGCCCCAGTAAGGCGAGTTCTTCCAGCGCCAGCGCTCGCCTCTTCTGGGCGTCGCCCTCGAGCGCCGCCGCGACGGCTTCGACGGCCTTCCCCTCGCCGGGGTTCAAGCAGAGCAGCACCACGGCCGCGCGGAGGCGAACCTGGGGAGTACCGGCACCGAGGCACTCGCGGACGGCGGGAGCCGCCTCCTTCGCCCGCGCGCCGAGTTGCCCCAGACAGGCGAGCAGGGAGAGTTGCGTCTCCTCGTCCGCCGCCTTCAACAATCGGACGATCACCGGGACGGCCGGCAGGGCGTCGTCACC
>JANXSH010000241.1 GCA_025356615.1 Planctomycetia bacterium
CTGGGTGGTCGAGCGGACCAACCCCCGGCTGACGAAGAACCGGAGGCTTTGTCGGAGTTACGAGCATACGACCACTTCGGAGGCGGCCTACATTCGGATCGCCATGACCCACCGGATGGCAAGGCGTCTAAGTCCAAGCTGCGCCCAGTCGCCATTTCGCTACAATCGCAACGCTAAGAAAGCGGCATAGTTTGATTTACTAAACAGACTCTGACAAGGAACGAGCAACAAGAGTCTTTCATCGAAGTAGTCGAAACCCATGCGTGGAAGGACGACGATGGTCGTGCCCAGTATGTGTTGGAGTGCGAGAAAATTGGGTGAATGAGTCGAACCAAGCGTCTCAGACGGTAGGGAGGGCATCCACATGGTATTGGAGCGATTCGTCACGGACCATCATGACCTGCGCCCTCACCGCCCCCCCTTCACCCCCCGGTTCCGCCAGATCACCACCGGGTGCTTCGCCTTCGCCGAGCCGAAGTTGCCGACGACGATGTCGGCCCGCCCGGTGCCGTAGAGGTCGCCCGCCGCGCAGCTCACATGGTCGGCATCGACCCTGGCGAGCGAGTGCCGGTCATAGCCCCCTGCCTTCTTCGGGTCCAACAAAATCAAAGCGTCGGCCTTGCGTTTGACGCGCTCCGGGAAGCCCTCGACGGGGAGGAAGCTCGCGGCGACGATGCCCTTCTTGCCGTCGCCCCGGAAGTCGGCGGCGACGGCGCGATGCGCGCCGTACATCGGCGTCAACGCCTGATGCTCGAACGTGAGGTTGCCCTTGTTCTTCAGCCACTGGACGCCGTGGTAAGGCTTGAAGAGGTACGGCTCGTCGAGTACGTCGCCGTTCGTGTACAGGATGTCGAGCTTGCCGTCGCCATCGAGGTCCACCATCTCGATGCCGCTGGAGCCGTAGCCGGGGTGCGGGGCGCTGTAGAGCGTCTGCTTGCGGAACTTTCCGTTGCCCTCGTTGAGGTAGCCGACGATCACCTCGTGTTCCTGGCTGATGAGTGCGACGATGTCGGGCTTGCCGTCGCCGTTCAGATCCACGATCGGGACGTGAATCGTGCCGTGGCGCGCGTCGAGGACGCGCGACGTGAAGCTCGGCTTGCTCCAGTCGGTGGTGTGGTTTTCGAGGAAGAGTAACTCGCCGGTGTGCTGCAAGCCGAAGACGGCGACCACGAGATCCTTCTTCCCAGTGGCGCGGAAGTCGGCGGCACGCACGTCCGAGACTCGGCCCACGTTGCGCAACAGGGTGATCGGCTCGAACGTCCCGTCGGCCTTGCCGCGCAGCCAGACGACGGTGCCGTCGCGCTTGTCGGTCGGGGTGAAGCTGCCCAGATCGGCGACGAGGATGTCGTTGATGCCGTCGCCGTCGAGATCGACCACTTCGGTCTTGGCCGGGTGGGGGACGCGGGCGATGACCTTCCACTTCGGCTCGGGGTCGCTCGGTTTCAGGAGCATGACGAGGCCATGCCGCATGTCACACGCCAGGATTTCGGGGCGTTTCGGGTCGGTCAGGTGGACGACGTTCACGTTGGAGATCGCGTAAGAGCCGTTGACCTCCGGGCCGGGATAGCTGATCGGGTCGAACGATAGGTCGAGGTCACGCGAGGGCTTGGGGTACGTCAGGTCGGGCAGTTCCTCGGGCGCCCGGCTCTCGTAATAGCGGACGACGCTCGCGAACGGCGGCGGCTTCAACGGGAGGGCCGACTCGTCGAAGAAGCGGTAGCCGCGCTCGACCTCCAGCTTCCAGTGTCGGCGCGGGAAGGTGTCGGCGGGCGGGTAGGCGTGGCAGGCACCGCAGAACGCATGGACCTGTTCGACGATGTCATCGGGGGCGTCGGGCGGTTCCGAGGCCGGTGCCCGCTCTTGCTTGCGTGAACAGCCCAGGGCCAACACGAGTACCGGGGCGATGATGAGCCAGAAGCGGGTCGTCATGGTCTTCCTCCGGTGGGCACACGTCGGGCGAGATCGAGCAGGCCGAGGTAATGCAGGGCGAGCGGTCGCCCAGGGAGATTCGGGGCGAGCGTCTCGACCGAACGATATCGCCCCAGGGCACGCTCGAGGAAGGCGCGCGCCTGGATCGGTTCGCCTTGCTCGAGCAGGAGCATGGCCGAGATCACGTCGAGGTCGCCCAGTTCGACCGAGAGGAGAACGCTGGCGGTGAACACCGAATCGAGTTGGCCGCGCAACTCGAGGGCGATCAGGCGACCGAACCAGCCTCCCGAGACGCCCGCCAGGCCGACCTCGGAGGCCAGAGAAGGGTTCGCGCGGGACCGCAGGACGTTCAGACTCCGATCGGCCTGCGGCGCGAGTCGGCCCTGGATCCGCCTGGAGGCGGAATGCGCCCGGTCGTAGCGCCCCGTTGCGGCACCGATGCACACCTCGAACCATTCATAGGCGGGGAGGCGATAGCCCCATCCGGGGCCGCCGGGAAGTTGATAGAGGCCCAGCCCCTCCGGGTTATCGACGAGCGGGGCCTCGTCCAAGAGCCGACGTGCCTCCTCGGCTCGGCCCGTGACGAGGAGTAGCTCCAGTTGGAGGCGAGCGCCTTCGACGCCGAACAGTTCGGCGCGTGACTTCAAGAGGACATCGTCGAGCGCCTTGCCCGCCAGCCCCAGGCGGAGGGCGATCCGGGCGCGGGTGAGCGGGTCGTCGCTGAGTGACTCGGTTTGGACGGCGAAGCGGTTGGTGCGATTCTGCACTTCGCGCTCGAGTCCTTCGACCAGTGCGGCGATGTGGTCGATTTGTTCCTTCTGGCCCGTTGCCTGTCGTCGTAAGAGACGCAGCTCGGCGACGCCGTGTCGGTGCGCGAGATCGAAGTAGCCGCGCCCCGCGTAGAGTCCCGCGAGTTCTTCGTGGGCCGACCGCGAGTCGGGGTCGAGCGCCAGGGCCGTATGCAGGGCGTTGACTGCCTGGATGTAGCGCACCATATTCAGCAGGGGCAAGGCGGCACGCGGCGTCCCCTCGGCGGTGACTCGTCCGAGTTGGAGATACGTCTGCCCGAGAACGAGCCAGGCGCGCGAGTCGTCCGGTTGGCTCGCGAGGCCCCGTCGCGCAGAGCGCAGACTCAGCAGAGGCAGCGCCGCCGGTCGCTGCTGGAGGTCGGGTAGCGAAAGGTTCGGCTGAGTCAGCACGATCGCGAGGCCGATGTTGGAGGACAAGTCCGACGACGCGGGCAGGCCGACGAGTGCTGCGGCGAATCGGCTCACGACAAGGGTCCGCTGGTCGCGGAGCTGCGACGAAGCGCCGTCCTCGAAGAGACGCAAGTAGAGGGCCGCCGCCTCGGCCTCCCGGCTCGAGGGCTGCCTGCCGGGGCGTTCCAGCCAGCGTTGCCACCACGGCATCTCCTCGAGGATACTCGATGGGCCAGCTTCGGGGACGGGGGGGATCGCTTCGCCGGGGGCGAACGCGAGGCGAGTCGGGTCGATCCCGTCGAGGTGAGGGGCGACTTCGCGGAATCCGACGAGAAGCGTTCGGCCATCGACCCGTAGCAGCTGCCAACGATCGGGCATCAGCGTCGCCTGACGCAGCCCCTGACCGAGTCGCCCCCGGTTCGGATCGTGGAGGATGACGCAACCAATGTGCCGCTTCCGCAAGGCGTCGAGGCCGTCGAGGATTGGGCTACCATTGCGGTCGGGGGCGATGTTCGGCAGCAGGAGGCGACAGAGGTGTTCGTGTTCGGTGCTGACTCCGGTAAAGAGGGGGAACCGGGCGTCGAGGAACGACCGCTCACCGGGGGCGAACCAGGCGAGGTAGTGGGCGACATCGGGGTGAGTCGCGAAGGTCCGCGTCGAAGGCTCCAACGTGCCCTCGGCGCGCCACCGCCGGACGGTCTCGGCGACCCCGACGAGCGAGGGGTCCGCCTGAATCTCCCACGATAGGGCGCGATCCTGCCGGGCGCCTCCCTGGATCCAGCCCGGCCAGCATAGGGCCGCGAGTGTC
>JANXSH010000818.1 GCA_025356615.1 Planctomycetia bacterium
AGCCGATGCTCGTGACGTGCAGCGGCGACGGCTCCATCCGCGTCTGGAACGCCGAGACCCTCGCAAACGTCCGCACGCTCACCGGCTTGACCGACCACGCCTACGCGGTCGCCGTCAGCCCCGACGGCAACCTCGTCGCCGCCGGCGCGTTCAACGGCGAGGTCCGCGTCTGGAAGCTCGCCGACGGCATCCTCGTCAAGGCGTTCAACGCCTCGCCGGGGTACAAGGCACCGGAGGCGAAGATCGAGGTGAAGAAGTAATGATGAACCCAAGCCCACCGATTGCAATCGGTGGGCTTCGGGTGCCTCTCACATCGGCTCCTATCTCTCGATCTTCGAGGCCCCCATGGACCGCCCCCAACTGCGACCGTTGCTCCAGGCTGCCCCCGAGGGCGGAGAGCGCTACGTCCTCTTCGATCGGACGGGGCTGTCCGACGCGGAGTTGCACCTCTCGCGGCGGGACATGGAGTTGCTCCAGCGCTTCGACGGGGACACGTCCCTCGACGACGTGCGGAAGGAGTTCGTCGCGTCCCACACCGCCGACGCGATCGCCGAACTCGTCGAACAACTCGACCAGGCGCTCTTCCTCGACGGCCCGCGCTTCCGCGAGCGGATCGCGGGGCCGATCCGCCCCGCGTGCTGTGCGGGCCGGGCCTACGAGGACGACCCCGACGACTTGCGTCGTCGTCTGCACGGACTCTTTACCCGAGGCTCGGGGCTGCCGGGCGACTACGCCCCGGACCCCGCCCTCCGCGCCGTCCTCGCGCCGCACATCGACTACAAGCGCGGTGGGCTGAGCTACACCTACGCCTTCCGCGAGTTGTACGAGCGCAGCCCGGCCAAACTCTTCGTCATCCTCGCCACCTCGCACCACAGCAACCACCGCTTCTCGCTCACGCGCAAGCACTTCCAGACGCCGCTCGGGACGGTCCCGACCGACCAGGCGTTCATCGATCGCCTCGTCGCCCATTATGGCGACGGGCTGTTCGAAGACGAGTTCGCCGCCCACATGCCGGAACACTCGATCGAACTCGAAGTCGTCTTCTTGCAGTACCTCTACGAGAATCGCCGCGACATCCGCATCGTTCCGCTGCTCGTCGGGTCGTTCGACGATTGCGTGAGATCTGGACGGTCGCCGGGGTCGCAGTCGGACATCGCACGGATGGCCGACGCCCTGCGCGCGGTCGAACGGGAACTCGACGAGCCAGTCTGCTTCGTCATCAGCGGCGATCTGGCCCACATCGGCCCCGACTTCGGGGATCGGGGCACTCTCGGGGATGATACGCTGGAGCATAGCCGACGACAGGATCAGACGATCCTCGAGGCGGCGGTATCAGCCGACCCGGAGGCGTATTTGTCCGTCATCGTCGAAGAGAACGACGAGCGTCGCATCTGCGGGCTACCGCCTACGTGGCTCGCGTTGGCCGTGGCGGGAGTGACATCGGGGAGGATGCTGCACTACGATCAATACGTCCACCCGCGACGAACACAGAGTGTTAGTTTCGCGAGTATGTCATTCGACCGATGAGAAGAGGTGGGAGAAAAAAAATGTCCCGCCCTCAGTAGCTCGGCGTCGCCCATCACCGAACAGTCCAAAGGCGGGACATCAATCATGATAGACACCTCGACAAAGATGTCAATCGATTATTTCGAGAATTTTCTCGCCTCGTCCCGGATACGATGATCCGAGGAAGTGGAGCGGAATCGAGGGAGTGGGAATGCACAACGATTCGACCTGTGGCCCGGTGTCGGAGTGTGAGACATCGGGATGTCACAATCATGCGACGGGGCCGATCGTCCTCCGTGAAGTCCTCGATCGCTTCGAGCGCGAGGCGACACTCGGCGTGTGTGACACGGGCCGATATCGGATGCCCTACTACGTCTGGGGGCAGGGGCCGCCTCTCGTCTTCATCCACGGCGTGGCGGACACGTCGCGGTCCTTTCGCCTCGTCATCAGTCGCCTGTCGGCCCACTTTCGCTGCATCGCCTACACGCTGCCGCAGGGCACGGACGACGGCGCCCGGCTCTGGCGCTACCGCCACGCGGACCTCGTTTCGGATCTCTGGGCGCTGTTCGCCCACCTGGGACTCGACCGGGCCTACGTCCTCGGCTCCTCGTTCGGCTCGACGATCACCCTCGCGGCCATGCAGCAGCATCCCGAGCGCGTCCCGCGCGCCATCCTCCAGGGCGGCACCGCCCGGCGTCGATTGCGATTCCTCGAGAGGCTCATCACGTTCTGGCTGCGCTTCTTCCCCGGCTCGATGGCGAAACTGCCCCGACGTGACCGCATCCTCGAACTCGTCCATCGGCCCCCCTTCGAGGGCCGGCCCGAAGAGGTCTACCGCGCGTTCGTCGATTGGACGGGCGAGGCCCGGCTCGCGGCGTTCGGACATCAGGCGCGCTGGCTCAACGGCGTGGACCTGCGGGCCGATTTATCTCACATCCAGCAGCCGGTCTTGCTCCTACACGGCGACCGCGACTCGGTCATGCCTCGTCGCCATGCCGACGAACTGCTGACGGGACTCGGCTCGGCGGGGCTGGTCGTCCTCGAAGGCGCGGGCCATGTGCCGTGCTACACGCATCCCGAGGCGATGGCAGAGGTCATCCGCCAATTCCTGACGCCGCCGGGGGCCACGCCGGATTGTGCCGCCACCTGCTCGATGGCCCAGGCCGGCTGTCTCGGTTCTAGAGGACCGGCGCTGGGAGCCAATACCCCACGAACGGGGTTGGAGTCACGGGAGTGCCTGACGCCCGGCCCTAAAGGACCGGGCTAAGAACCAAAGCCCCGTGAACGGGGCTGAGGCCAGGGGTGGAGCATCGCCGGTCGATTCGCTTCACCTTTCCTGACGCTCCCTGCCTACCTCAGCCCCGTTCACGGGGCTTTGGGTCTTAGCCCGGTCCTTTAGGGCCGGGCGTCAGGC
>JANXSH010000847.1 GCA_025356615.1 Planctomycetia bacterium
CGAGGGGAACCAGAAGTGACGTCACTCGATCAACCCGTCCATCTCGCGCCGAAGACGGCACAGGACGCGGAACTTGGCAGCCCGGACGGCTCCCGCGCTGAGTCCCAGTTCTCGGCCTACATCGACGGCCGACCGGCCCTCGACGGTACATTCCCAGCACGCCTTCCAGGTGGTCGGCGCAAACTCGGCCTTCATAACGACCAGCAATCGACGCGCGAGATGCTGCCGATAGTCGGCCTCCCAGAACGGCTCGTCGTCGGGGTCGGGTAACAGGTCGAGGCCATCGGCGGGGGCCGGTGGCGCGGCCCGGCGACGGATCTCTCGCCAGCGGTTGAGGGTCACGGTCCGAAGCCAGGCGCGGAAGCCCTTACTCTGATCGTAGTCGAAGTGCGGCAGCTTGCGGACCAGGAGCGCGAAGACATCCTGAACCAGGTCGGCCGCGTCCGATTCCTGCAACCCCGTGCCGCGCGCCCACCGGAAGAGCAGCGGCGTGTACAGATGCACGAAGCGCGCCCAGGCGTCCTCGGCGGCAGGATCCCGGAGACGTGCGAGCAAACTGGCCGGTGTCGTGGACATGGTGGGCCACCTACAGGATCGACCCCAATCTCGTTCACAGGAACATATCGCTCCCGCGTGCTTTGTCGAGGGCAGATCGCAATCCCTGGTTCCACTGCGCGAGGTTGTATTTCTTCTCCACATCGCTGCGGGCTTCGCGTCCGAGACTCGCCCGCAGTTCCCGATCCTCCACGAGGCGCGAGATCGCGATGACAAGCCCCTCGACGATGTCCGGGTCGGCGGTCGCGGTCGGCGCGTAGTTCTCGCGGAGGAATCCCGTCTCGTAATCCGCCCAACTCACCTTCCCGTAGCGCCCCCGGACGACGAGGCCGTTGCGCCCGTCCTCGATGTACTCGTCGAAGCCCCACCCGTCGGAGGCGACGACCGGGAGACCGTAAGACATCGCCTGGAGGAGCGAGACGATGTGGACCCGCGCCGCCGGCAGCAAGAAGATGTGGCTGTCCGCGTGCAGGTCGGCCATCTCCTCGGTCGGCAGGAAGCGGTCGATCACGCGCACCCATCCCGATTCGATGATCCGGTGATACCGCGCGTCCATCGTCTCGGGGAAATTCGTGCGCAGGGTGAGCCGGAGTTGGGGGTAGCGCACGCGCAGGATGTCGAACGCCTCGAGGATGTCGAGGCCGCCCCGGAGGTAGAAATTCCCCGGTGCCTGGCACCACGAGTTGATGAACAACAGGTCGATCGGCTCCGAGTCGGGCATCGGCTCGTGTCGCTGGTAGCGGCGCGGGAGCTTGACGCCGAGCGGCTGGTGGATCACCTTCGCACGGATGATCTCGCTGCCGAACAGCGTCGGCACCATCTCGGCGGTCGATCGCATGTGCGTGAGGATCCCCTTGCACTGCTCGGACTCGAGCAGCGCTTTGATGATGGGGAAGTACGGCGATTCGCGCACGGGCATGTTCGCGGTGTTGCCGTTTTGGATGAGCGGGTAAAAGAGAGTCGTCGGGTCTTCGATCTCGATGACCCAGGGGTTCTGGTTGTAGGTGTAGGGCATGCTCGGCAGGAAGACGAGGCCGCGCGTCCGCCCCATGAGGAGCTGCGAGTGGAAGTGCCTCGTCTGCAAGAATCGCAACGTCGCCCAGCGCCCCCCGCCGTTGCGCCGGAGCATGCGATACATCCGCATCATCGCGACGAGCGTCTTCACCCGGACGATCAGGCCGACCCTCGGCCCGCTCATCAGGGTGTAGAGCCAGCGGACCGCCAACCAGAGCAACGATCCCACACGCGCCAGACGCGATGCTGGCCGTTCCGGGAGGTCCGGTTTGTCTTCCTCCTTCGCCTCACCCGAGCGAGTAAACCGATAGCCCTCGGGCGGTTTCGAGGCGTGGGTGAACTGCGGATGCTTGCCGCAGTTGCCCGACACGTCGTAGATCGGCAGCCAGCCGGCGAATTCGACGGGGGTCGTCGTGGCGAATTCGCGGATGCGCCGTTCGACCTCGGCGCGGGTCGCGCCCTCGATCACCCCGCCGCGCCTACGGTCTTCGGGCCGATCGAGATCGATATACCCTGCGTCGCGCGGGATCGCGTAGAACCAGTCCCGATACTGATGCAGGTCGTACCCCTCGCACTTCCCGATGATGTTGGGACTCGGGGGACGAGTCTCGAGTTCGTCGAGCAGCCTCTCCAGGTCTTCCCTCGTCGCGGCGGAGTAGACTCCTGGGTGCGCGCAGAGCTGGCCGCTCTCGAGGAGTTCCTCGGCGTCGAGCGAGGACGGGATCGCGTAGACGCACTCCTGCGTCCGAATCAGCCGGTATCGGGTGGTGGTGAACGAGACGAAGGGCCGCCGAACCAGTCGCATCGAGAAAACCTCCATGTTGGGACACTCTGCACGACCCGTAGGGTGGGTCGAGCGGAGCGAGGCCCACCGGCACTTCACTTGCTCCACCCCTACTCTTGATACGAGTGGCTGTCTGGTGGGCCTCGCTCGGCTCGACCCACCCTACCCACGCAATCAAACGCCCCGCTCGCCTCACGCCAGCAGCGTCGTCGAGACCTCGCGCCAAAGACGGCGGGCGACGCGCACGGGGAGGCGGTGCATCGGCTGGGCGCGGATCTTCTTCCACAAGTTGCGCGGGCCGGTCGTCCAGGCGCGGCGGTCGAAGTCGCTGCCGTACTCCATGTTCAGATACAGGTTGCGTGCCTGACGGCGGAGCAACTCGAACCAGTACTTGTTGCCCGGCGTCTTCTGGGCGGTCACTTCCATGTTGTTGTACGTCGGCGTGTCGCCGAGTCCGTAGCCGCCGCCCCGGCGGTAGAATTCGGGGAACGCCTGCCAGATGACGATGCCGTACAGGTCGTAGAGGACGACCGACAGCCCCATCAGCCAGCTATCGACGTTCGACTGCCAGCCGAAGTTCTGGCACACCTCGATGAGCCGGGAGGAGATCACCGGCGAGAGGTTCCCGAAACAGCTGTTCCAGCCGCGCACTCCCTCGTCGGTGTCGTAGACGCCCTTGAACTTCTCGATCGGGGGCCGAACCGGGCCGAGGATGACGAACTCCTCTTCGATCGAGAGGATCTCGCTGACGAAGCCGGCCCGGTCGAAGTAGAAGTCGTCGGCGGTCATCAGACAGAACCGCGAGCGCGGGTCGCGCTGGGTGAAGAGGTACTCCTGAGCGTGGTGCAGGCCGTGTCGGCCCTCGCCGCGCGACCAGCAGTAGGGCCGCACCGCGAACGGGTAGCGGGCCAGGGATGCGTCCGGCATGCGCTGGTCGTCGTCGTCGTCGAACTTGACGAGGAACTCGATCTGGGAACGCTCCTCCGGCGTCGTACAGGCGACGGCCGAGTCGAGCAGGTGTTCGAGGGCGGAGGCCGGATTGTCCTTCGCGCGGGAGCAGAACAAGACACTTATCATCGGTGATGCCTCATGGTTGAATGGAGTCGATAGGCGCGGTCAGGCGGTCCCCCGGCGCGGAAGTAGGGACGGCGTGTGCTGCAAGAGAAGGGGAGTTGGCATCGGGCGGTCCTCCTTGACCGCTTCCGTTGGTGTCGAGTCGTGGTGTTGGGATCGTGTGGGGAGCTATTCCTTACTCGAACGCCGATCACGGCTGTCTGTGGGTGAGGGTGAGATTACCCAGGTTCCCCAAACGAGTCAAGAGAGGTTGATGGGTCGGCGAGTCGAGGGGAGGCCAGGACCCACTTTGCAGAGCAGAACTTCGCGGAATATAACAGCAGGAGAAAGACGTCTCCCCGCATCCTCGTAAGTGCAAGGTAGGACAAGTCATGGCGCATCGCGAACTCTCAACTCGACTCGTGCCAATTTTCGGAGAGTGAAACCGCTCGATTTCCCTTGGAAATCGCACTGCCGGAGGAATTTCTCGACACCCCGGATCCCGTGGGCCTCCCGAGAATGCGAATTCTCCCTTGTTTCTAGGCAAAACCGTCCAGTCAAGCCCTCGAAATTGGCACAAGTAGAGCTGAGAGGCTGTGAATTATTAGATGTTTGTACAGTAAACAGGTTCAGAATTCGACGTAAGTCATTAAATTTCGACCCATTTTTGACGGGCTACAGTGTACAAATGACTAATTATTCAC
>JANXSH010000875.1 GCA_025356615.1 Planctomycetia bacterium
CCGCCGCCCGCGAGCCAGACGGTGAAGCCGTGGTTGTTGTGGTCGCGCCCCTTGGCCCCTTCGCTCGTCGGGGTGCGGCCGAACTCGCCGCCCCAGAGGACGAGCGTGTCGTCGAGCAGGCCGCGTTGCTTCAGGTCTGCGAGGAGCGCGGCGATGGGCTGATCGACCTGCTTCGCCTTGTCGGCGTGGGCCTTGGCGTCGCCGTGGTCGTCCCACGGTTGGCCGTTGCCGGTGTAGATCTGGACCATGCGGACGCCGTTCTCGACGAGGCGGCGTGACAGCAGGCAGGCGTCGGCGAAGTTGCCCTTGCCGTACATCTCGCGCGTCGCCTTCGTCTCCTTGGACAGGTCGAAGACGGCCTGGGCCTCGGTCTGCATGCGGAAGGCCATCTCGAGCGAGGCGATCCGGCCCTCGAGCGGGTTGTCGCTGCCGCCCCGGCGCGCGAGGTGCATCTCGTTGAGCTTGTTCAACAAGTCCATCTGCTCGCGCTGGGACTTCGCGCCGAGGACGGTGTTGCGCAGGTGCGGGATGGCGTTCTTGGGGTCGATCCGGCTATTGTTGATGTGCGTGCCCTGGTAGATCCCCGGCAGGAAACTGTTGCTCCAGAGCTGCGGCCCGACGACGGGCTTGCCGGGGCAGCAGACGACGTAGCCCGGTAGGTTCTGGTTCACCGCGCCGAGGCCGTAGAGCAGCCACGAACCCATACTCGGGCGCGTGGGCTGGAGTTCTCCGCTGTTCATCATGAGCAGCGACGGCTCGTGGTTCGGCACGTTGGTGTACATCGAGCGGATGACGCACAGCTCGTCGGCGTGCTTGGCGACGTGCGGGAAGATGCTGCTGACCTCGAGGCCGCTCTTGCCGTGGCGTGCGAACTCGAACGGGGAACGCATGAGCGTGCCGCCCTTCGCCCGCGTCGTCTCGAGGTTCTTGGGCTTCGTGCCGTGATACTTGGCGAGCGAGGGTTTCGGGTCGAACGTATCGACCTGACTCGGGCCGCCGTTCATGAACAGGTGGATGATGCGCTTGGCCTTGGCGCGGAAGTGCGGCTTCTTGGGGGCCAACGGGTTGTTGCTCGGGCCGACGACCGGCGGGGCGGCCGCGCCGAGGGTTCCCTCGTCGGCGAGCAGGGCCGCGAGTCCCATCAGGCCGAGGCCGGTGCCCGCGCGGGCCAGGAGGTCGCGTCGGGTGATCGGGGTGGTGTCGTGCATGGGAGGTGTCTCTGATTCCCGAGGGAAGTTTAAGTCAGTGAGAGGCTGACCCCACCCCCCAGCCCCCTCCCCTAAAGGGGAGGGGGAGCCAGACCGAGGACGTGTCTGGTTCCCCCTTCCTTTTAGGGAAGGGGGTTAGGGGGTTAGGTCAGCCGTTGTTACGCTCAATCGACATACAAGAACTCATTCCCCGCCAACAACACCTGGGCGTAGCGCACGGCGCGCGTTAGCTGATTCTGCTTCGTCTCATTCGCGTCGTCCGGCAGCGACAGGTAGAGCTTGCCGAGGCGAAGCTCCGCGTCGTCGGGCGACCGTCCGAGGGTGAGCATGTAGGCGAGGCGGATACGGGCGGCGTCGTCGGGTTCGCGCGTCATCCGGGCGGACAGCGCCCTGGCGCGGTCGAGCATGAACGCGCTGTTCATGACGAAGAGTTGCTGTTGCGGCACGGTCGTCTCGGTACGCTTCTCGGCTGTGATGTTGGCGTCGGGGAAGTCGAACATCCGCAACAGCGGGTTGAGTTCGTGTCGGCTGATGCGGGCATAAACCGTGCGGCGCGGCGTGCCCATCTGATTCAGGTCGAACGTCGGCCCGCCGAGGTTGCGGCTCAACTCGCCCGTCACCGCGAGGAGGGAGTCGCGCCACGCCTCGACCTCGAGGCGGCGGCGATTCGCCCTCCCATAGAGGCGATTGTCGGGATCCTTGGCGGCGGTCTCGGAGTTGGCGAGGCTGGCCTGCCGATAGGTCGCGCTGCTGACGATGAGCCGGTGGACGTGCTTGAGACTCCACCCGGACTCGACCAGTTCCGAGGCGAGCCAGTCGAGCAATTCGGGGTGCGACGGGCGTTCGCCCAGGAGGCCGAAGTTGCTCGGCGTGCCGACGAGTCCCCGCCCGAAGTGGTGCATCCACAAGCGATTGACCATGACACGGGCCGTCAACGGGTTGTCCTTGTTCGCGATGGCGTCGGCCAACTCGAGCCGACCGCTGCCTTTCGTGAACCGCGTCGGCTCGTCTCCCGCCAGGAGGCGAAGGAATCGCCGGGGGGCGACCGCGCCGAGCGCGGCGGGGTTGCCGCGGATGTTGACCTTCATGTCTGCACCCGCCCGCTCGCTCATCCCGTGGGCGGT
This sequence comes from Planctomycetia bacterium, assembly GCA_025356615.1. GTDB lineage: Bacteria > Planctomycetota > Planctomycetia > Gemmatales > Gemmataceae > JANXSH01. The sequence goes on from JANXSH010000875.1 coordinate 2,333, forward strand.
CGGCGGCGCAGCGGGGATGGCGCGTTTCGCCTCCTCGGCCTGGCGACGCATCGTCGTCCATTTCGCGTTGTCGTCCGCGCCGAGGAGCTTCGCGAGGTCGGATTCGGAGGGCAACAGAGCGCCGTTGTC
>JANXSH010000893.1 GCA_025356615.1 Planctomycetia bacterium
CGGGACTGCGGGAGTTACGTCGAGGGAGCGTGGGTCAAGTCATGCGGGATCCCAGGTCGAGGTCCGAGAGGCGAACCTCTCGCGGCTCGTCAAGGGAGCGGGCCGCGTCGTAGACCTTCTCCCAGTTGCTATCACTACGATTGGGGTGCCAGTCGGGATACTCCTCCAGTTCCCGCTTGCATTCGATGCACATCGTGGAGTAGGGCAGGGCGTTCAGCCTGCCCAGGGGGATCTTCTGGCTGCACGACTCGCACACGCCATACGTTCCCTTCTCGAGTCTGCGGAGTGCGCGTTCGATCTGATTCAGTTCACGCGAGTCCAACTCGGCGAGCTGCGACGCCATCTCGTCGCTTCCCGACTCGAACGCGACATCGGCCGCGTCCCCGGTCGGGTCGTCGTGGAAATTATGAAGCGCGTCGAGGTCGTGCTGGCGCTTCTCGAGGATTTCATCCCGGCGGGCCGCCAGGGTATTATGCAAACGGATCAATGCGTCCTGTCGAGCCATGGTTTGTGCCTCCCCTGTTGTGTATCTGTTCCCTCGGACAAGGATCTCCCTGCATCAGACGAGCCAAACGGGAGATTGGACTGTCCAAGAGTTGGAGGGTTCCTGGAACATCAGTTCTTGTAGCAAGTTCCATACCATCTTCACAAAATCTACCCCTGTCTCAATCGCATTCTCATCTCATTGTCAAATCAGGACTTACGTCACCAATCCGAATCATCGTTTCGAGTAGACTTTTGCCCTCTGGCTGACAATTGAACACTGGGGTGCCGCAAATTCGGCAGCGGAAGTAACGGATTCAGACGCGGACCGGTCTAGCGTACTATAAACGATAGAGGCCGAGGAAGGTGGAGACGAAGTGTAGTACGAAGCCCTTCGGCGGTTAGGGAGGCAGTCTCCTTCCGCGTTTTCGGCGAAATCAGTCGTTTCGATCGAGGGCCGAGATCCTTACGAGGACGGCCGGCATCCCGCGCGGGTGGTCGAACGAGAGGCGCAAGCGTGGCTTGGCGTAGTGCCACTGCTCGTGGGTGCGGTAGAGGATGATCCGGCGAGAGATGCTCGTCGGGGGGCCGAGGAGCGCGTGGACTTGTTGGGTGGTCATGCCGAGGCGGATCGATTCCGCCCCGGCGGGAGGTTGCGCAGCCGAGGGCGCACGATCGATCATCGGACCGAGGAGTCCGCAAAGGAGGCCCAGGAGTAGGAGTCGCCCGCGTGGCATGGCTGGAACCGTCTTACAGTTCGATCCGCGTTCCCAACACGTCGAGGAATCGCGCTAGCCACGCCGGATGCGCCGGCCATGCCGGTGCCGTCACGAGGTTGCCGTCCACATGCGCCTCCTCGACGCCGATGGAGACGTACTTGCCGCCCGCGATCGTGATCTCGGGGCCGACCGCCGGATACGCCGTCAACGATCGCCCGCTCACGACGCCCGCCGCCGTCAGGATCTGGATGCCGTGGCAGACCGCCGCGATCGGCTTCTTCGACGCGCTGAACTCGCGGACCAGGGAAAGCAGTCGGCCATCGAGCCGCAGATACTCCGGTGCCCGGCCTCCTGGGATCACGAGGGCGTCGTAGTCGCTCGCCTTCACGTCGCCGAAGGTCGCGTTGAGCGTGAAGGCGTGGCCCGGCTTCTCGGTGTACGTCTGATCGCCCTCGAAATCGTGGATCGCCGTCTTCACCTTGTCGCCAGCCTTCTTGCCAGGGCAAACAGCGTGAACCGTGTGCCCGACCATGAAGAGCGCCTGGAACGGCACCATGACTTCGTAATCCTCGACGAAGTCGCCGACCAACATCAGGATCTTCTTGGCTGCCATCTCTCGTCTCCTCCAGCGCGGGCCGATTGGTATGGTATCATCTCGGCTAGAAAAGACCTCACCCGGCGCGCTCTCTTCCTGTGCTGTGCCGTTCGGGTGCGACACGAGGTCGCTGATGTAGCTGTGTTGCGGTCGAAGGATCGGCTGACAATACCCGCTGTTCTGCCAGCGGTATCCTACCGAGACATGCGTTCTCGGCAACGAGGAGGTGTGAAGCTTTCGGTACGACGTAACCTCACCCACAAGGTGGCAGCGAAGGTGTAAGCCAACGCCGTGACTGCCAGCATCAAGGC
>JANXSH010000963.1 GCA_025356615.1 Planctomycetia bacterium
CCGAGCCGATAATACTCCGCCTTCGTCCAGCGTCGGGTCTTCGTTCTCGGCTGTTGTTTCGTTCGCATCTCCATTCCTCCTGAGTTCAAGGCAGCAAACTCGCCACGGGGATGACGATTCCCGGCAAGGCCAACGGCGCGATCGTAGCGGGCGGCACGAGATCGACGCGCGAGGCGTAGCGGTGGCCGTAGCGCGCGGAGGAGTCCGGTATGGGGTCGCGGCAGACTTCGACGCGATTATCTACGAGGTTGACGATCCAGTAGTCCGCGATCCCCGCTCGCGCGTACAGGCTGCCCTTACGCCTGCGGTCGTAGTCAAGCGACGAGTCGGCCACCTCGATGACGAGGACGGCGCTCGTGGGGTGCGCGATCATTTGTTGGCGGATCGTATCCACTACCAGAGCGTAATCAGGTTCCGGCTCGGTCGCCTTGCCCAGGTCGAGCGGCATCCTGCCCCTGAGATCCAGTTCGGTCGGCAGGAGCGGGGTCAGCAATTCCCGAATCATCGTCATACTATACGCATGCAGGGGAGTCATCGGACTCTGGAGTATGATTCGTCCCTCGAGCAACTCAACACGCTGGCCGTGGAAGAATCGAAACTTACCCAGGCGATAATACTCCGCCTTCGTCCAGCGTCGATTCCGTATGCCCGCTCGTTTCTTCGTTCGCATGATTCGGTCCTCCTTACGTCCTATCATGTCCGGTAATTCGCTCTCCCGCAAGCCCTCCGATTGACATCCGCCGTCCCAGATGGTTGGATAAACACGCCTGGAGCGTCCAATCCTCTAGGGGGTGCTGTCACAGGAGCCGGGCCATGTCCGACGAGATGTCTTTTAGCGACCTGATCGGACGCATCCGCCGGGGCGACCAGCAGGCCGCCACCGAAGTCGTGCGCCGCTACGAGCCGGCCATCCGACGGGCCGTCCGCCTCCGACTGACCGACGTTCGGCTGCGGCGCACCTGCGACTCGATGGACGTGTGCCAGTCCGTGTTGATGAGCTTCTTCGTCCGCGCCGCCACGGGGCAGTACGACCTCGACACGCCCGACCAGCTCCTTCGCTTGCTCACCACGATGGCCCGCAACAAGCTCCTCAACCAGGCCCGGCAGCAGCACGCCGCACGGCGGGACAACCGCCTGCTCTCGGGCGATGTCGCCGAGCACGACATCGTCGATCGGTCGCCGTCGCCGAGCCGCGAGGCCGAGGCCCGCGAGATGCTCCAGGAGGTCCACCGCCGACTCGACCCGGACGTAGTGCGACTCGTCGAACTCCGCAACCAGGGGCACGACTGGAACAGCATCGCCGCCGTCGTCGGCGGAACCCCTGCGGCGCTGCGCCAGAAGCTCCACCGCGCCCTCGCCCGGCTCAGCGAGCAGTTCGGCCTCGAGGGGGGCGACGATGAGTGAGCCGGTGCCGCTCGTCGATGTCCTCGTCCGCCAGCGCGACGCCTGGCGGCGCGGGGAACGCCCCTCCGTCGAGGCGCTGCTCCTGCTCCACCCGCACCTCGCCGGGGACCGCGACGCCCTGCTCGACCTCGTCTACAACGAACACCTCCTGCGCGAGGAGTTCGGCCCCGTCGTCCCGGTCGCCGACTTCCTGAAGCGGTTCCCGGCCCTCGCGGAAGACCTCCGCCTCCAGTTCGAGGTCGATCAAGCGTTGACCGTCGAGGACGCGGCCAAGCCGGACCTCACCACGACCGTCTTCGCGCCGAGCGTCTCCTTCGACCACGAGACGTTGCCCGCCCTCGAGGGGTGCGACCTGCTCGGTGAACTGGGACGGGGGGCGATGGGGACCGTCTATCGCGGCTGGCAGCGCGGGGCGCGGCGGCCCGTCGCCGTCAAGGTGTTGTCCGCAGATGTCCCCGCCGCGCGCGTCCGGATCGAGGCCGAGGCGGCCTCGCGGTTGATCCATCCGAATATCGTGCAAGTGTTCGAGGTGAAGCAACTCGGCGACCGCACGGCGCTGGTCCTCGAGTACGTCGAGGGGGGCAACCTCGCCCAGAAGCTCGCGAGCAAGCCGCAGACGGCGCGCGACAGCGCCCGCCTCGTCGAGACGATGGCCTGGGCGATGGCCTACGCCCACTCGCGCGGCGTGATCCACCGCGACCTCAAGCCGAGCAACGTCCTGCTCTCCGGCGGCCCCGACGCGGCCCTCGGTCAGACCGCGCCGAAGATCGGCGACTTCGGCCTCGCCAAGCTCCTCGAAGGGCACGAACCCGCCCTGACGCGCACGACCGACATCCTCGGCACGCCGAGTTACATGGCCCCCGAACAGACCGGCATCGCCACCGAGCCGATCGGCCCGGCCGCCGACGTGTA
>JANXSH010000997.1 GCA_025356615.1 Planctomycetia bacterium
GGACGCCGACGGCCTCCTCGGGGAATTGTCGAGGCTGGCCGTCGTTCTGGGACTGCGGCCCCGCCATCTGGTCTCGACCATCTACCCGAGGGAGCTGGGGGACCGGCCATTGGAAGACATCTTCGTCACGCATCACCCCGACATCTATTACTCCGTCTACAGCATGAGCGACCGATTCCGCCGCCGCTGGCTGCCGAAGGCGCTCCCGGCAGAGGCGGCGTTGGACCGGCTCGTGTCGTGGCAGCGCAGCACCCACAAGATCGTCTCGCTCCACCACGCGTACATCGCCGGGGAGAACGACGCCGAGGGCGACGTGCATGCCGTTTGCGACGCGCTGGAAGAGCGGGGGCTGATGGCCCACGTCAACATCGTGCGCTACAACTCCCCCGACCCTTCGCGGCACGGCGTCGAGCCGCCCGAGGAAATAATCGAGCGCAACGCGGCCATCTACCGCTCTCGTCTCCCGAACGCCCACGTCACCGTCATCGCTCGGGTGGGGTACGATGTGGCCGCCTCTTGCGGGATGTTCTTCGGACCGGGGGGGCCGGTCACGGACCGAACCCCGCTGCGGGCGGTCTGATCCCTTTTCCCGGTCTGCTCGGGCTGTGGCTAACCGAAACTATGTCTATCGTGTTGGCCGGGACTCGAGGAGCCGCGCACGAAGTAAGCGGTTTTCTCGGATCCCCGCATACTTCGTGCGCGGCTCCTTCGCTCCTCGTCTCGTTCTCAGCGATCGTGGCGGAGAACCGTCTTTCCTCACGGAGCCTTTTCGCCGGCGATGTAGGCGGTCAGCCAGCCGAACGACCCGTTGCGCGGGAAGATCAGCGTCTTCTCCTCGAGGTCGAAAACCGTCGCCAGCGCCTGGAGGATCTCGGCCCCGGCGATGAAGTTCTCCGGCTGGTACGCCTTGGCGACGACATCGAGTTGGGTCTTGGCGCGCGAGCGTCGGCCCGCGTCGTCGATCTTGCTCAGATCGACGCCGGGGAACTTGCCCGGCGTCTTGCGGACCAGCTTCGCGAAGGCGTCGATGTCCTTCTTCGTGAACGTCACATACGCCTCATCGACCGCCTCGGGCCGGACGATGCTCGTCATCGCCCAGAGCATGCCGCCGGACAGGTACACCTTCTTCCGCCGCGCCAACTCGGGCATCGACTTCGCGCCCGCGCGGAGCGGCTCGAACAGTTCGGCTTTGCCGAGTCGGCGCGCGACGCTCTCGAGCGGCTCGCCCTTGCTGAGTTTCGCCGCGTCGCGCACCTTCTGGGCGAACGTCACCGAGCCGAGCGGGATGGCGACGTGGACGAGCGCCTTCTTGTCCGGGATGTACCCGCCCTTGGTGTTGCCGCCCCCGATGTCGAGGGTGATCGACTCGCCCCGCTCGGGCTTGGGGATGACGCCGAGGAACGTCAGGGCGACTTCCGTCTTGTCGTCGATGAACACGATTTCCTTGCCGATCGCCTTCTTGACGGCGGCGACGAAGTCGGCGCGATTCTTGGCCGCCGGGACTCCACTCGAGCCGACGACGTGGACGCGGACCTCCGGCACCTCGAACTTCTCTCGGCAAATCTTGTGATATTCGCCGATCGCCTTGACGGCGTCGTCGATCGCCTCCTTGCGGAAGTTCCCCCCCACGTCGAGGACCGAGAGCGTCGTATTCGTCGTCTTGGAGAAGAGTCGTTTGAGTAGCTTATCGGGGGCGATCTCGAGGACGGTACACTTGACGCCCCGCCCGCCGAGTTCGATGCCCGCGTGGACCTGCTTGGCCGCCTGTGCCAGTGCCCGCTCAGGCATCCCCACCAGCGCCCCGAGTACCACGAGGCCGATCAGTGTTCGCATGTTCGTCCCTTCGCTCAGCCCTTCTGGGTGATCTCCTCCGCACGATGGTTCGATTGTACCGCACGCCCGCGCCGGATCAACCCAATAGGCCCCCTCGAAACTCGGACGCAACCGACGATGCCACACGAAAGGATGAATCGCCGTAATGAGTAAGATTGCTCTTGCTGGGGCATGGGCGGCGAGGGAGGATGATTCATGTATATGGACTGATGAACACCTGAAAGCCGGTATTGCGTCAGCCGTAAAGATGACTACGAATGGGTGTGAAGATCGTGTTGGCGGAGCGAGAACCGATCGGGCTTGCCCTACGACGTTTTCGCAAGTTACTCGAGTGGAGTGGGACGAGCTACGAGTCACGGCGAAATCCGTGGTTCATCAAAGCAACCGAAATCCGGCGAGCGAATGAATATCGGAAACGCTACTGGACTCGACGGGCAACTCTCCTGGCGAAACGCGCGGGCGACCAATGAAATTGCTCCCCCCTCTCCTTGCAGGAGAGGTGAGGTCTGGCGCTACGGAGACAGTATCCGTTACAGTAGAACTAGGGGCTTCACGCTGGCAAGAGGCATCGGAAAAGTTGTCTTCGACACGCAATCATCGTAAAAATAGGGTGGACATGCGGCAACTCGAGTACGACACCACCTCATTTTCCCACGGTCCCGTCCGACCGCAGGTTCGCAAGATACTCCTTCAGATCCTTCTCGAACGCGGGCACCGGCTTGCCCACGAGGTCACTGAACGCCAGGAGCGGTTCCGTCCCTCGCTTCAGTGCGGCGACGTAATCATCGAGCGCTTTCGTCCCCAAAACCCGCTTCTCGAACGTGAGGTAGACCGCGAGCGCCCAGGCGGCTCGGTAGTAGGCGTCGGAGACTTGCTCGTCCTTGGTGTGGGCCACCTGGAATTGCTTCTCGGTCGAGCGGATCAGGTCGGCCGGGGCCGGGTGTTCTCCCTTCGAGATCGCCCTTCGGACGGCCGCGAGACGATCGGGGTCTGCGGCCCGCACGCGCAACTCACCCACCTCGACGAAGGCCGTCTCGAAGATTTGGGCCAGCCCCTCGTTGAACCAGATCGGCAGGGGGCCATCCTTGGTCGGGTAGACGAACGTCCCGAGGTAGGCGTGGAACGCCTCGTGGTAGAGCCGCTGGAAGAGCCTCTGACGCGCCCGCGCGAACTGCGATTCGTTGCGCAGCTCGCTCGTCACGATGCGCTTCTCGGCGTCGGCCATTGGGAGGAGGAACTCTGCCGGGATCTTGCCCTTGTAGACCCGCGCCAGGTCGGCACGGCGGTCCTTCATCTTGACCCGCAGATCCTTGTGATGGGCACGCACCTTGTCCAGTTCGTCGAAGAGACGCTCCAGGTCGCTGCCGCAAACGACCTGATTCCGCGCCGAATCGTAGAACGCGGGGTTGAACAGCTTCAGCCCCCTGCCCTTCACCAACGTCTGATAGTCCGCCAGCGAGCGGGTGAGCAAGATCGTCGTCGGCGTGGCTTTGGGCGACTTCGGCGGGAGGAATCGGCTGTACGCCGCGTAGACCTGCTCGAGGTGGATCGCCGCCAGTTGGGCCAATTCGGGCCGGGTGTTCGCCACGAGCCGGAAGTAGCTCGACCGATACTCGAGCGCCTTACTCTTGTCGTCGCCCGGCCAGGTCGTCTCGAGGAAGTCCAGCGCGTCGGCCGCTTTGGAGGACCCTTTGCCGCGCGGGTCGAGCGCCTGGAGGTGGTCGGCCAGCACCACTCGTTCACGCTTGAGGGCGTCTAGACGTTCTCGGAGTGCT
>JANXSH010001023.1 GCA_025356615.1 Planctomycetia bacterium
GGCGGCCTTCGCCAACTTTCACGGCCGCATGTCGGCGGACAACAACGCCGGCACGTCGAAGTCGCCGTCGAGCGTCGCCGGTACCGGCCCCGCACCGGATGCGGCGAAGGGCGGGGTGCAGTTCTTTTCGGCGGATGTGTCGTTGGGGCTGGAAGACCCTGGGTCGATTCCGCGCGGAATCGGCAGCGGTGGGGTCAACACGGCGATTGGGATGGTGGTTGGCCTAAGTGGCTGGATCGGGACGGCGATCGGGGCGAACAGGAAGGAAGGCTACGACTACGAGAGCGTGGCTCTGGCCTTTGTCTGTGCAAGCAACCCAGTCGCGGCGGGCGTGTGCTTGTCGTTTGGGGCAGCGGGGAAAATTGGCGCTGGCGTCGCCGACGTGCACATGGGGCACGATGAGGCCGCAGCAGAGAAGTTCACGGAGGTGGCGATCCCGCTGGCGCTGATTGGATTGGGCGCGCGAGTGCCGGCAGGGGCGGGGGCCGCAGAGGGTGCGGGGGCGCTGCGGTTTAGTCAAACGACGGCAAGCACAGCATTCAGCGCGGACGGCGCGTTTGCTGGGAAGACCATCGGCGGTCTCGCAGCGGACCTACGAGCGGGAACGGTGGCCGCGAGCGACGTGCCGGTTGGGTACGTCAACCTGGGCGGGAACAGCCTGATCGTGAACACGAGATCGTCCCTCGCGTTGACCCGAGCCGGGATTCCTCAAAGTGGGTGGACGATGATCGACATGACCGCGACGGACGGCGCTACGATTCAAGCCCGCCTGCTCAGGAACGGGCTCACGCTCGAAGGCACGCCAACCCTTCGGATCACAGGGCTGGGCAGCGGCGCCAGCAGCTTGGAATAGGAGCGGGACATGACGACCAACGTGCAGTGGACGCTTCCGGTGCCTTCAACGGCTCTTCTCGACGGCGGGCCGGTCTTCGAGAAGAGGCTCGGCCGGGAGATAGCCCTGCGTTTCTCGTACGAGTCGGAGGGCGATGGGCGCCGGACGAGCGGCGTCGTCTTCCAGGGGGTCGAGGCTTTCAAGTGCACATACTACCGCGCACTGGACGCCTCGATGCTCGAAGCCTACGACAAGCTCGTGGATCGGGGGCCGAGCGCATGGCTCGAAGAGGTGCGCTCGAACTTGAAGAGGAGCGGCGGTAACGCGCACGGGCTCGTCCACATGATGATCAACTTCGACGACGGCCCGACGTACGAGATCGTGTGCCGGTCTTTCCGCGTCGAGGAGAAGTAGAAGTCGAGCTTCATGGTGAAGCTGGACGAGCTGAGTAAGGTACTGTCACACGCCCTTCGTCACGAGCCCTGGCTCTACGAGCTGGAACTCGACGACGAAGGGTGGGCCTCGCTCGACGCCGTGCTCGGGGCGTTGAGGGAGGAGCGGGCGGAGTGGGGGGATCTGTCGAGGGCCGATGTCGAGCGCATGATCGAGTCGTCGTCGAAGCGCCGTCACGAGATCGTGGGGGATCGCATCCGAGCCCTGTACGGACACAGCGTGCCTGGGAGGCTTCGGCGCGAACGGGGGACGCCTCCCGTCGTCCTCTTCCACGGCACCTCCCCCGAGGCGGCGAAGACGATCATGCACGACGGGCTGAGGCCGATGTCGAGGCAGTACGTACACCTCTCGGTCGATGTGGTGATGGCTCGGGAGGTCGGGCGGCGGAAGTCGAAGGCGCCGGTGCTCATCGAGATCGACGCCCGAGGTGCCCACGAGGCGGGCGCTGCCTTCTTCGAGGGAAACGAGAAGGTCTGGCTCGCAGACCTCGTGCCAGTGCGCTTCCTTCGCATAGCCTCGTAAAGCTCAACGGACTCGACTTCCCATCCGACTGGCTTGTGGCTGCCTGAACGTCGAGCCGCACGCCGTGCGTGTCCGTTGAACGAGCCTTCGCGGCCCTCCGTGGGAGTCTCGAAGAAGATAGTCGAGCGGTTTTGGGGGTGGCCTTCGAGGCGAACCTCATGCCGCCGTCGGCCACCGCCCAGGTGAGCGATCCAAAAGGCATCGTGCACGACCCTCATGGGAGGCCGGGATTTCAGCCCTCCCGTGAACTGGAGATCGACCACCCAAAAGCGTTCGCTTGTGACCGAGGGCGGCTTTGATCCGAAAGGGTTCCGCTTGTAGTCCTGGCGTGACCGCCGCCGTCCGAGCCCTCCGCTACCTCCGCGTCAGCCGCACCGACCAGAACGTCGCCCTCCAGGACGACGAGACCAACGAGCTGATCACGCGCCGGGGGTGGTCCCTCATCGACACGTACATCGACCACGGCGTCTCCAGTTCTCGGGAGAAGAGGCCCGCCTTGGATCGGCTCCTTCGTGACGTTCGGCACAGAGGGAACGTCGTCGTCGTGTGGAAGGCGGACCGCCTCTTCCGCTCGCTCAAGGCGATGGTGACCACGCTGGACGAGTGGGCGACCATCGGCGTGAACTTCGTCTCGGCCACGGAGGCGTTCGACAGGACGACGGGCCAGGGCCGCTTGCTCATGCACTTGACCTCGGCGTTCGCCGAGTTCGAGAGGAACCTCATCATCGAGAGAACGCGGGCCGGGATCGCGGCGGCGAAGCGGAGGAACGTGCATTGTGGTCGTCCTCGGGTTCGCCTCGACGACGATCAGCTTCGCGAGCTTCGAGCCGGTGGCATGTCCGTGCGGAAGATCGCCCAGAGCCTCCACGTCGGCATCTCGACCGTCCAGCGTCGCTCGCCCTCGCAGCCGAGAGGGCCGCGTGAGCAGGCGCAGCGAGCGTGACGACGACTTCCCGCCGGACCTCATCGACCCCGAGGAGGCGATCGACCTGGTGATCGACGCCGTGCTCATCGGCTCGAAGCCCCTCCGCCGCATGACGAAGGACATCATGAAGCAGCAGAAGCGGCTCCGCCGCTCCGTGAACGACGACGCCTGGAAGGTGTTCCTCAAGCTCGAAGAGCTGCTGAACGAGCGGGCCTCGAAGCAGATGGAAGTGCTCGTCCGGTGGGCGCGCGCGGCCGGTGCTCGGTCCTGCCGCTGATCCCGGCGCCGTGTAGCTACACATCGTGCTCGCCCGTTTCTTCACGGCACGCAGCAGCGCCTTGGCATAATCGAGCGCCTGGGTAGAGCAGGAGCAGAGTGGCATGTGAAGGATTTCATGATCCGGCATCAGCGACTATTGGGGTTGGGCGCCGAGGACGTGTTTCGTCTCCAGACACTAAGGGACATGGGCCTATGAGTAACGCTGCATTCAGTATGTCCGTGCACGAGATCTTCCAGCTACCTGACAAGACTGTATTTGTCGGTACGATAACCTCGCAGGCAGATTTTCTTGGCCCGGCCCGTTGTGTCCTCGAAATGGGCGGACGGCCAGAGATCGTCATCTGGGTCGAGGGCGAGACTCTTGTCGGGCCTACTCATCGAGGGCTCTGGACGCGCGAGCTCTTGGGACTCCCCAAGGACTCCTGGGCAGGAAAATCGGTCACGCTCCGCTCCGAAGCTTTAGATCCGGCTGCGGCTTCACCCCCGAGTCGACGGTGATCTTCAGATCAGACCGGGTTCTTCGGGGCGACCGAAGCTCCCTCTATCTTTCCTTGGCAACCATCCTCCTCGCTGCCCTCGCCACGGCTTGCTCGTCATCCAAGCCGCTCTCGCGAGACGACTTCGGCCAAGCCCTTTGTCGTCGCCTGAGTCAGTGCTGCGCCACGGCTTGAAGCTCCCCCGATCTCGTAGACAGTCTCTCTATGCTGCCATCTTCTTCGTCGCGTAGCTCATTTCAAATTCAATCGGACTCACCCAACCGATCGACGAGTGCCTACGGACAGGGTTGTAGAAGCCGTCGATATAGAGAGCAATCGCTGCGACAGCTTCGGCTCTCGACTCGTAGTCGTCATGATCGATCATCTCGCCTTTAATGGTGGCGAAGAAGCTCTCGGCCACGGCGTTGTCCCAGCAATCGCCCTTGCGGCTCATGCTCTTCACGGCGCCAATCGCCGACAGCGCGGTGCCGTAGTCGGCACTCGCATACACGCTCCCGCGGTCGGAGTGATGCACGATTCCTCGCTTCGGCCGGCGCGCTTCGTTGGCGTTGCCGAGCGCTTCGAGCGCGAGCGCGCGATCGTTGTGCTCGCTCGCTGCCCAGCCGACGACGCGTCGCGAGAAGAGGTCGAGGATTGCTGCGAGGTAGAGCCAGCCTTCGCGCGTCGCGACGTACGTCACGTCGGTGACCCACGCCACGTTCGGAAGCTCCACGGCGAACTTCCGAGCGAGCACGTTCGGCGCGATCGGGAATACGTGATTCGAATCCGTCGTCTTGCGGAAACGCCTCTTTCTTCGCACCGCGAGGCCCTCTTGCCGCATCAACCGCTCGATACGTTTCTTGCCGACTCGCCGCCCGTTTGCTTGCAGCTCCTTGTGCACGCGCGGACTTCCATAGGTGCCTTTGCCGATGCTCTGTGCAGCCTTGATCTCGACGATGAGCGAGGCGTCGGATCTCGCCCTCGCAGGGGCCGGGCGAGCTCTCGAGGCGTAGTAACCGCTACGCGAAACCTCCAGCGTCTCGCAAAGAACTTCGATCGGCCATCGCGCCTTCTCCTCGTGGATGAACGCGAATCTCACGCGTTCTCCCTCGCAAAGAAGGCCGTGGCTTT
>JANXSH010001024.1 GCA_025356615.1 Planctomycetia bacterium
CCGTCCGCGATTCCGATATCTACATCGGCAGCCTGACCGGCAACGTCTTCCACTGGTATCCCGGCTGGCTACAGGGTCCGGCCCCGAGCACGGAAGGCCTCAAACCGAACAACTAATCATTTCTTATCTGTGTTCATCCGCGTTCATCCGTGGCTAAAATTCCTGCGGAGGACTCCACGATGAACGGACCTCTATCACTCGACCGGCGCGACTTTCTCGGTGGCGGACTCGGCTTCGCGGGGCTATCGGCCCTGCGTGCCGCGCCCGCGTCCTCTCCCGATGCCGCGAAACGGCGGCGGAATCGCTGCGTCTTCCTCTTCCTGTTCGGCGGACCGAGCCACATCGACTTGTGGGACATGAAGCCGTCCGCGCCGGACCTCGTGCGCGGGGAGTTCCGACCGACCGCCACGAACGTTCCGGGCATTCGGATCTGTCAACACCTGCCGCGCCTCGGCCGGGTGATGGACAAGGTCTGCCTGCTCCGTTCGATGACCCACCGAATGAACGTCCACGGCCCGGCGTGCAGCGAGGTCTTCAGCGGCCGGCCGTACTTCGGCCCGCCGACGACGGACCAGGCCACCCGAGAGGATTGGCCCGCACTCAGTTCGCTTGTGATGCGCTACGACAAGGCCCGAGCCGGCCTGCCGCCGTCTGCCGTGCTGCCGTGGTATCTCCAGTTCCCCGGCCAGGGCAAACGAATCGCCGGGCAGAGCGGCGGTCGCATGGGCGAACGGTTTAACGCCTTCCTCATGCAGGGGGACATCGGCAGCGCCGATTTCGAGATGCCGGGGAGCAAACTATCGATCGACGTTCCCGCCGGACGTTTGCGGGGCCGACGAGACCTGATCGAGAGGTTGCAGTCTCGGTCATCGACCGGGTTGGCCCTGGAGTCGTTCGACGCCAACGCCCGGACGGCCTACGAACTGTTGGACAAGCAGGCGGGGGATGTCTTCGACCTACAGCGCGAACCCGACGCCGTGCGGGATCGATACGGGCGCACCACCGTGGGCCAGAGCCTACTGATGGCCCGTCGCCTCGTCGAGGAGGGCGTCGGTCTGGTCACGGTCAACTGGCAAGACGAGACGAAGATCGACGGGACCAACACCTGCTGGGACACCCACCAGGACAACTTCGCCAAGCTGAAAAACCTCCTCTGCCCGATCTTCGACCAGGCTTATTCCGCGTTCATCGAGGATCTGCACCAGCGCGGCTTGCTCGAAACGACCCTCGTCGTCGCGGTCGGCGAGTTCGGGCGCACCCCGAAGCTGGGCCAGTTCTCCCAGAGCGCCAACACGAAGAAGAGTGGCCGCGACCACTGGCCGCACGCCTTCACCGCCCTCCTGGCCGGTGGCGGCGTTCGCGGCGGGCAGGTCTACGGCGAGACGACGAGCGACGGCGGCTACGTCAAGGACAAGCCCGTGACGCCGGCCGACCTGACCGCGACGATCCTGCACCACCTCGGCATCGACTACACCCAGCGATACGAGGACGAGTTCCAGCACCTCCGGAACCGCCTCAGCGAGGGCCGGGCGATCCAAGATTTGAAGTGAGTCCGGAGGTCGGATAGGCTCCCGGTTGCTTCGCTCCTGATCTGCCGCTATGCTTCCTCTGATCGATTTTGCTCAGGGGAGTTCCACGCGATGATGCACCTTCGATGCGAGTGTGGCCGAACCTTGGGCTACGAACCGCGCCACGTCGGGAAGAAGGTTCGCTGCCCTGGCTGCGAACGATTCCACATCGTTCCAGATTCGGATCAGGGATTGGCTCCCTCCGAGATCGACGAATCGGTTCCCAGCGATCAGCCAGCCGAGGTGCCACGCCGCAAGCCTCGTCGCGTCCCGGATGTGCCTCCTCCCAAGCTCCTGCACACCGTCGGCGAACTCCTTTACAGCGGGCCGGCCCTCACGATCATGCTCATCATGGCGGCGATCGGGATCGGCTCGATCGTGTACGGGTATTCCGAGAGCAAGGTCTCGAGCGGGGCGACGGAAGTGCCGCGAAGTGTCACCTGCCAGCAGCTCATCGATGGCGGCAATGAGGACAACCCACACGTCCTCGTCTCCGAGGTTCTCGCGGAGCAGAACTATTTCACTCTCGTCAAGTTGACGAAGGCGGAGAAGGCGGCGGGGAACACCACGAACAAACCGTGGGAGGCGGTCTACCTTCCTCTCTTGCCGCTGACGCCGGAACTCAAGACGCGCATCGCACGCGGCGATCAGGTCATCCCGCCACCGCCCGCCCACCTCGTCCGGGTCATCCTGTTCTCGCACAAGATCAAGAACAAGGAAGAACTCGGCCAGATCTTCACGCCCGAGGGGGCCGTCCAGGGGATGATCGTCAACTCGGTCAGTACCTTGAGTACCGAGACCGAAAACATGCTGCGACAGGCGTATCCGGGCATCGACCTGAATCAGGTGTTGCTCCTCGAGCAAGGGCGCAAGCCGACGAGCCGGGGGTTCGCCACGGGACTACTCATCGGCGGAGTCGGCCTCATCGTCTTCGCCGCAGCAATGGGCCTGATCGCGCTGATGTACAGGCCGACGAGCTAACCACCGAAGTCAGGGTGTACGACATGGTTCAAGCGCGAGGGGCGTGACATCGTCGAAGAGGCTCCGAACGACCCCGCACACGGCGAGCACCACCTCTAACCATGCCCCTTCTTCCCCCACGACGACCTTGGACGAAACCCCCGAAACACCCAAAACCCTGGGACGATGAGCGACACCTCTAGGTTTTGGGCCTTTCGGGCGATTCTCGGGTGAAGTGCCAGGGCCTCTTCGGTGGCCCGTCTGGAACCACGTCGCCAGTCGCCCCAGGGGCGCGTCCGGCGACGGCCCGGCCCGGGTCTCGTCGTCCCTCGGGTAGTTCGTCACCCCACCGACGACGCCCCGATCCTCGCGCTCGAACCATGTCGCACCCCCAAGTCACGACAATACAGACGAAAGGCGAGCCAGGAGCGTTAGCACCCTGACTCGCCTTTCTTTCTCTGGGGCTCTGTGGTTCACTTTTCTTGTTCGCGGATCAGTGGTTGAGCAAGAACTCGTTGCTGTTGAGGAGCGCCCAGAAGAGATCCTCATACATCGCCTTGGGCGTGTCCTTGATCGCGCCGAGGGGTCTCAAGTCCTTGACGCCCTTCAACTCGGCAGGGCGGGGCGGGCGGTTGAGGGCTGCGAGGTAGAGTTCGTTTATCATGGCGGCGTCGGTCTTGTTGGTGGCCATCGCCGTCGCGACCGTGCCCTTGGTCGAGGTGATGGCGTCGTTGATGTTCTTGCCGTTCATCATCAACAACGCCTGGACGATCGTGCCGTTGAAGTTGACCTCGTTGCCCTCGTCGTCGCCAAAGTTGGTGATGAGGCGATTCAGCCATTCGGCGCGGAGTTTCTTCTTCTCGGCGGGGGTCATGCTCTTGTCGCCCTGCGTCGCGACCATGAGCGACTCGAAGAGTTGCTCGGGGGTGAACGACTTCATAATCATCCGGCTGAACTGTGTCTCGTGCTCGACCTTGTCGTTCGTCTTGTTCGCGACATAGCTCAGGTGGTAGGCGTTGCTGTGGGTCATCCACCGGATCAGCTTCTTGATGTCGTAGTTGTAGTGCTTGAAGCGGTCGGCCAACTCGTTGAGCAACTCGGGGTGCGACGGCGCGTTGTTGTCGTTGAAGTCATCGACGGGATTGACGAAGCCGCGCCCGTAGAAGAGGCCCCACATCCGGTTGACGAACGCCTTGGTGAACATCTCGTGTTCGGTGACGTGCTTGGCGAGTTCTTCGCGGCGGGCGAGGCCCTTCTTGGAGGGGTCCAGGCGCGGGCCGCGCTCCTTGCCGGCCGAGGCGAGGAACTCGGCGGACATGTAAACGACCTTGCCGTTGCGCTGGTCGAAGTAGACGGTGGCCTCGGGGTTGGCCGACTCGTCGTCCCGCAGTGTCAAGTTGGGAAGGGCACCCATGCGGGGGCGACGCATGACGACGCCATCCCGACGGATCTGGCGGAGGAAGGCGTTGATGCCCCAGAACGACTCCTGCTTGAGGGCGGCGAAGAACGGGTGGGCGTGGCACTGGGCGCATTGGACCTGGGTGCCGAGGAAGACGCGGGTGATGCGCGAGGTCAGCGGCACCATCTCGAACTGGCCTTCCTCCTTCTGCTTGGCCGCCGGGATCGGCTCGCCGAGGTGGGCGAGGAGGAAGTTCGTCGCGCCGTTCAGCTTGGTGACGACCTTGTTGTCCTTGTCCGTAACATCCTTGACGTTCGAGCCTGTGGCGGTGAACAGCTTCGTCGTGATCTCGTGGTAGGGCTTGTTCTGCGCGAACTCGTCCTCGAGCCAGACGGTCATCTTGTCGTGGTACTCGCCCTTGCCGAAGTCGCCGGAGCGGGTCAGCAACCAGTTCGACCACATGTTCGCCCAGTGGCGGGGGTAGTCGTCGTGCTTGAGGAGGCGCTCGATGAGCATCGACCGCCGCTTATCGACAGGATCCTTGAGGTAGGCGCGAATCTCGTCGGGGCGGGCACTGCGGCCGATGATGTCGAGCGATGCACGGCGGATGAATTCGTAGTCATCGGAGTAAACCGACGGAGTGATCTTGTTAGCCGTCCACGACGCCTCGAGCTTCTCGTTGATGACCTTGCTCATCTCAGGCACGTCGTTGCCGGGCGAGGTGATCGTCAACTTGAGCGTGTTGGGGCGGGCGTTCGGGTTGGCCTTGCCGGTCGGCCCCTTGGCCGGGATCTCCTTCGTCGTACCCTTGGTCTTGGGGGTGACTTGGCCGTTGACCTGGGAAAGCCCGATCAGGCCCATCAGGCAAAGCCCGCCGACGAGTAGCGCCCGGATGCGCCCCGGTCGCCTGTCGCGCTGGGAAGCGTACACCATCGTTGAACCCCCTTCGAGACTATGGGCCTCGGCGTCCCCCGCGAAGGCCACCTCTGGATGCGTCGTTGTATTCTGGCACGATTCAGACGGCGCGTCAACAAATCCGACCGCATGTCGTTCCGAATCTTGGGTTCTCCCGTCCGCTAGAGCGGCCAAGAGATACCCCTTCCGACGCGCCGACTGCCCCGAGAGTTCCCGATCTCGCGCGGATAGGCCGCATCCGATCCCGTCGCGCCAGGGCACGGAAGCGAAAAGGGCCGAGGGATCGACCCTCGGCCCTTCGTTCTTTGCATCCGGGGACGGCTCGAGTCTACGACTTCAGCGTCTGGACATCGGCGGCGACGATCAGGGAAGTCGGCTTGTCGAGCTGGACGCTGATCCAGCTCATGACGGAGGGGACGTAGGGGAACGTGTTCTTCGCGATGATCTCGTGCATACGACGATCCCGCCGCTCGCGTTCCTTGGTCTTGCGCGTGCCGTTGACGCGGCGCGAGATCTTCTGGTCGTGCGCGACCTGCTCGCGGCGGATACGACGGGCTCCCATGCTCGATACTCCTCTGGTCTGGTCAATGAACGACGCGAGTTTGACGGCCCGCTCTCATGAATCATTCGATAGAGGCATCATAGCGACAGACGATGCGTTTGGGAATCCCTCGCGAATGGAAAACGAGGCTCGTGTCCATGAGACGAGCTCCCCGGTCGCCAATTACTTCTTGATCGCCACTGGGGCCGGCGGCGTGAGCTTCGTCACCGTCGCCTTGGCCTCGGTCAACTCCGCCATCGCCTTGTCGGCGGCGACCTTGTCGGCTGCCGCCTTCGCCTGGGCGGCCTTTTGTGCCACGAGCAGCGCGGGCACCTTCTTCGGTGCCTCGGTCGCGGCGGCCTGCGCGACGTTATACGCCTGTTGCACCGGGGCGAGAGTCGGCTCGACGACGCGGGCGGCGACCTCGAGGTCGGTCAACGACTTCTGGGCGAGGACCATCTCGGCGGCTGTCTGGCCGACGAGAGCCTGGGCACGAGTCGAGACGACCTGGAGGGGCGCGTTGTCCTTGGCCTTGTCGGCTTCCGTCTTGACCTTCGCCGAAGCTTCGGTGAGTGCCTGCGTGAGCGTCGTCTTCGCTTTGACTTCCGCCTGAGCGTCCTTGACCGCCTTCTGTGCCGCCAACACGGCGGCGCGCGTCTGGGTCAGCTTCGCCTCGGCAGCCTTGAAAACGGCCGTCGTATCCAGCACGGCTTTCTGGGCCGCCGCTACGTCGGTGTTCGCCTTGACGAAGACCGCCTGCGAAGCCGTTGCCGTTGCGACGAGCGCGTCATTCGCCTTCTGCTTCTCTCCGAGCGCCTTCTGGGCGGCGGCGAGGAGTTCGGCGAGGTTCGGCGGGTTGGCCGACAGGGTGCCGACGCGCTTGCCGTCGGCGGCGTTCCACGCCACGATTTGCCCCGTCCAGTCGGAGGCGATCACGCGGGCGGTGTCGTGCGTGAAGACCGCCTTGAGGGCGACATCCGGGAACGGCTCGAAGTTCCGCGTGTTGCCGCCGTTGCCGTCCCACAGTCGGGCGAGCTTGTCGCGGCCCGCCGTGACGAGCCTCCCGTCCTTGCTGAAGCTGACGGAGAGCGAGCCGCCGCCGTTCGCGCCCCAGCCCTTGACCTGGTTGCCGTTCTCCATCTCGAAGAGCCGAACCGTCGTGTCTTCGCTCGACGAGGCGACGATGTTGCTGTCCGCACGCCAGCTGATCTCGGTGATCGCCGCCGTGTGCCCCTTGAGCGTGAAGAACTCCCGCGCGGTGAACGATTCCCATACGAACAGACCGCCGTTACGGTCGCCGGTGGCGAGCAACACCCCGTCGGGGCTGAACTCGAGGCTCGTCACCCACTCCGTATGCTTGCGGATCTCGTTCTCGAGCTTGCCGGTCTTCGTCGAGAAGATGCGGACGACGCGGTTCGGCCCGCCCAGCGCGATCCGCGTCTGGTCCGGGCTGATGTCCGCCGCGCAGACCGAGTCGGTCTCCTCGCCGACGGCGAACAGGCGCTCGGCCTTGGTCACGCTCCAGATGACCACCCGGCCCGACTTGCCCGCGTGCCCGCCGCCGATGACGAGGAGGCTGCCGTTGCGGCTGAACTTGAGGACGTTCGGCGTCCCTTCGGGGAAGGGGATGATGCCGAGCAGTTGGAAGTTGTCGGTGTTGTAGAGCAACACTTGTTTCTGACCGCCGACGGCGACGAGCGGTGCCCACGGGCTGGCGGCCATCGCCGTGACCGCCGTGTCGCGTGTCGCCTTGACGGCGGTCTCCTTGTTCATGGTCGCGGGAGGCATCGGCGGCGGGCCGGTCGGCTTGCCCTTAGACACCGAGGAGAGCGAGAAGTCCGTCTTCGGCTTGTTATCGACGACGACCTTGCTGCCCGAGTTCTCCGGCGCGCCTTCGCTGATCCACTTCTTGATGAGGTCGATCTCTTTCTGCGCGATCTTGGGTTGCTTCTCCGGCATGAACGGCTCGGCGAGGTGCGCCGTCGTCTTGTAGAGGCTGCTGTTGTCGGCGTCCCCCGCCTTGACGGCGACGCCCGACGAACCGCCCGCCATCACTTTGAGGTAGTTGTTCAGGATCAACCCGCCGCGCTTCTTGTCCTGGCTGTGACAATTGACGCAACGGTCCTTCAGGATCGGCAGGATGTGTTCGTCGTAGTTCGTCCGCGCGGCCTTCTTCGCAGGCTGCGCGGACGAGGCCGGAGCCAGGACAAAGGCGACGAGCAAGGCAACGAAACCTAGGAGGATACGCATGGCGGGAATGATCTCAAAGAATGAAGAGAAGAGATTCATCCGCAGATTTCGC
>JANXSH010001066.1 GCA_025356615.1 Planctomycetia bacterium
CGAGTACCACGCTCGCCGTGGGGGCCGTCACTCCGGGGAGTGAACTCCAGAAGGCGGGCCTCCTGAAGGACGATGTCATCGTCGGCCTGAACAAGACGACCCCCAAAACCTGGCGCGAACTGTTCCAGGGCATCGCCGCCGTCGAGCCGGGGCAGCCGTATTCGCTGACGTTCCAGCGCGGCAAGGACGCGAAGACGATCTCGGTAACGACGCCTCCCGCCATCAAATCGTCGCGCCCTTACGGCGCGTATTACGGCGGTCAGCGCGAGAACGTGCAGGACATCCAAGGGCCGGAAGGCTCCCAGTACGGCGGCGTCTATCGCAGCGCGGACTGCGGCGAGAGTTGGACGCGCGTCAACAGCCTCAACCCCCGTCCGATGTACTTCAGCCAGATCCGCGTCGATCCGACCGACGAGAAGCGCCTCTACGTCCTCGGCGTTCGCACGCACCTCAGCGACGACGGCGGCAAGTCGTTCCGCTCCGGCGGGGATGGCGAAGTCCACCCGGACATGCACGCGATGTGGATCGACCCGCGCGACTCGCGCCACGCCCTGCTCGGCACCGACGGCGGCACCTACGTCACCCGCGACCGGTGCGCGCATTGGGACTACCTCAACACCAAGGCGATGGGCCAGTTCTACCACGTCGCCGTCGATTCGCGCAAGCCCTACCGCGTCTACGGCGGCATGCAGGACAACGGCAGTTGGGGCGGACCGAGCATGTCCCTCGACGGGCGCGGCCCGATCAACTCCGACTGGGTCATGGTCCAGGGCGGTGACGGCTTCGTCTGTCGGGTCGATCCCCTCGACCCCGATGTCGTCTACGCCGAGTCGCAGGAGGGCAACATGCTGCGGACCCACCTCGTGACGGGTGCCCGCGCCTCGATCAAGCCGCGCTCGCGTCAGGGCGAGGCACCGTATCGCTTCAACTGGAGCACGCCGTTCATCCTCTCGAGCCACAACCCGCGTATCGTCTACAGCGCGGGCAACCACGTCTTCCGCTCCGTCACACAAGGCACCTCCGCGAAGGCGATCTCGCCCGAGATCACCAAGTCGAGCCAGGCCAGCGCCAGCGCCCTCGCCGAGTCGCCCCGGAACCCGGATGTCCTCTGGGCCGGCACCGACGACGGCAACCTCTGGGTGACACGCGACGGCGGAACGAAGTGGGACAACGTCATCAGCAAGGTCGGCCTGCCGAAACCGTATTGGGTCTCGACCATCGAGCCGTCCCGTACCATCGAAGGCCGATGTTATGTCTGTTTCGACGCCCACCGCAGCGATGACGACGCGCCGTATGTGTATGTCACCGAAGACTTCGGCCAGACGTGGAAACCGCTGCGGGGCAATCTGCCGACCGGCTCCTCGCGCTGCCTGCGCGAGGATCTCTACAACCCCGACGTGCTGTACCTTGGCACCGAGTTCGCGGTGTTCGCCTCGATCGATCGGGGGCAGACCTGGACGAAGATCAGCAACAACCTGCCGACCGTAGCCATCCACGAACTCGCCCAGCACCCGACCAGCGGGGAAATCGTCGCGGCAACGCACGGACGGAGCATCTGGATCCTGGACATCTCGGCGCTGCGCCAGATCAAGCCCGCCGCGACCAAGGCCGACGCGACCCTCTTCGCGCCGAACACGACGACCCGTTGGCGGCGCGAGCTGACGCGCGGGACGATCTACGGCATGGGCCACCGCGACTACTTCGGCGACAACCCCCCCGCCGGTGCCCAGGTCTACTACGCCCTGACGAAGAAGGCGGCGAGCGTCAGCCTCGTCGTCCAGGACTTCGCGGGCAAGCCCGTGGCGACGTTGCCGATAAAGAACGAGCCGGGACTCCACCGCGCGACGTGGAACCTCTACGGCGACGTGACGACGGGCCTCGGTCTGGGCATCTTTTCCCCGTCGCGCTTGATCGGCGCGATAAGGCGGGGCAACGCGCCCTCGCCGATAGGGCAATACCGCATCGTCCTCAAGGTAGACGGCAAGGAGCAGGTGCAGGGTTTGAAGCTCGAGAACGACCCGACGCTCCCCGCCGCGACGACCATCGCGGAGCCGCCCGAGGCGCGAAAGAAACGCTCGATGGGCCTGGAGGATTGACATGGCCGCCGACCTGGACCCCGCCCCGAAAGGGTTGGGACGACTCCGCCTATTCGTAATGGCTTTGGCCCTCGTAGGCATCCCCGTTGTCGGACTCGGCTTCGCCTACTGGGTGGCCGTCGGCTGGCAGCGCGACACCGACCCGCAGGTGCGCGCCGTCCTCATGCGTCAGCAGGAGGCATGGAACGCCGGCGAACTCGAGCGCTTCATGGAAGACTACTGGGACAGCGACGAACTGACGTTCTTCTCCGAAGGCAAAGTCACGAAGGGCTACACGGGCCTCCAAGAGCGCTTTCGCAAGCGCTACCAGTCCGAGGGCAAGGAGATGGGCACACTGACGTTCTCCGACCTCGATGTCACCCCGATGGGCGCGAGCCACGCGACCGCGCGCGGCCGATGGAAGGTCGTCAAGTCGAACGAAACCGTGGACGGCCTGTTCACGCTGGCGCTCTACCGATTCCGCGACGGATGGAAGATCACGCACGATCACACGTCGGAGAGTAAGAAGAAGCCGTGACTGACTGAGAATCAAACACCGCATCTGTTTAGCGGCAATACCGTTGAACGAAAGTCGATGTAATCCTGGTATTTTACGCCGAAGGCGTTACACAACGAAGC
>JANXSH010001089.1 GCA_025356615.1 Planctomycetia bacterium
GCACGCCTGAACCCCGGAGGGGTGGTCCCGTAATGTAGCCCCGCGTGGAGCGCAGCGCAACGCGGGGTCGCCGGGGGCGAGCGTCACGTCACCACTCGTGTAGATACCAAGGGTCAGGGAGGGGGATGAGGAGGAGATACCGTTCGGAGGGGGGGCTCGTCGAACGACCGCGCTCAGCAGCGGGGCGGGCCGCAGAACCTGCAACTCTGAGAATCCGTGACGGCCCGCCCCGTCAGGTGCAACGGCTGGTTCGGCGCGACCCGCTACGCCGTGCTGTGGCACGCCTTCGGCGCGGCGTGCGCCTGCCGAGGGTCAATGAAAAATAACAGGCACGTCTCAACTCCGACGGTCCGGCTTGGTCGCGGTCACCAGAGGTGCCATCAACCGCCATCCCGGCCGCCGGCGGGCAACCTCATTCATCCCCATTTTGGCAAGCTGGGCCTGGTATTGCCGCGTGCCCCGCACATCGACGATCAGCAACCGGCCGCCCGGACGCAGCACCCGGACCGCCTCGCTGACGGCCTTCTCCCGGCCGGCACGTCCGCCGATGTTGTGGATCGCAAAATTGGAGACAACCACGTCGAAGCTCTCGTCTTCAAAGGGCAGTGCCCTCATGTCCGCCGTGTGCAAATCGACCCGATCCGCCACCCCTTCGGCAAGGGCGTTCCGCCGGGTCGCGTCGGGGGAATTGCCCGACTGATCGACCCGTCGCCACAGGTCCACGCCCACCGCCCGGCCCGTGGTCAAGTGTTGGGCGGCCAGGAGCAGCACCGCACCCCGGCCGCACCCCAGGTCGAGGATTCGCTCATCGCCCCGCAGGTTCAACTGCCCGAGCAATTCGGCCCAGACCGCGAACTTGCCTCGCAGCGTGGTGTAGAGGTAGGCCGCGTCGACGGCCAAGATCAACGGGACGCACAGAAAATACATCAGCCTGCCGGTGATGAGGGCCAAGACCAAGTAAAGGACGGCGAAACCGGTCAGGAAGGCCGGAGCGAAGGGGGCGTCAATCCCGTACGAACCACGCCGTCGAGGGATCACACGCTCGGTCATGAACACGCCACCTCTCTTCGAGCCGAACCATGTAATTATCCAGCGCCACACCGCCTATCGTACAGTGAAGATGCGGCCCGGCAATCCTCGAAGGTGCCGATCCTCCGGGGCTTCCTCCCTTGATGTCGGCGTATCCCCTTTCCGCGAAAATACTTGCGGCTCGCCGGCCGTTCCGGTGCCTTTTCCCGTCTTCCCACTCCCTGCTCGCCGCCTCTCGCCGTGTCCCGGTCGTGGGCGTTTCCGACCGATCCCAGGTCTGCGTATCGGCGTGTTATTCGCGCTCCCGGTCCGGTTGGCGACGCCTATCGCAGACCAAGCCCCCGGTTCTCGCTCCAGGACGAGGAAGGTCGCCTGAAAAGCGTCCTCGGCGTCGGTCTCGCCGGGCACCCGGCGGCAGGCGTTCAGCACCATCGGCCCATGCCGGCCGACCAGGGCGGCGAAAGCGCCCTCGTCGCGCAGCCGGGCGAAGCGCGCCAGCAACTCGGCGTCCGAGTCGAGGCGGGGCGGGGCCGACAAGACGCGCAGGCGGTGCAGCAGGGTCGTGAGGGTCGATGGCATAGGGCCGTTGTCCTCCAGGGCGGCGGGACTTTCTCTAATGATACTGGCGCGAAGGCGGCCCCACCGCACACGAGATTTTCCTATACTATCCCTTATCCCGACTCTTTGCGTCTCCCTCCCGTGAGGAGCCTCCATGTCTCCCACTTCCGTCCCCGAATGGCTCACCCGACCCCTGCCGGTCGATGCAGTCGCCGACCCGGCTTTGCACGCCAAGATCGATGAGATTGGCGCTCGCCTGCCGGGGAGCTTGCCGGAACTCCATCAGGCGCTCGTCGGCGTTCGCATGTTCCGCGAGTACGACGACGCCGCCAACCGCGCTGCGACCGTCGTCTGGTCGCGGATCGACGCCTGCGTCAGGTGCCCCGATATCCAGGTTCGCCTGGCGCTCGTCACCTTCGTCGAGGCCCACTTGCCCACGTCGGCGCTGGCCCGGCTGCTGCGCCGGGTCGCCAAGGATGCTTCTCATTCGGTCCGCCGTCTGGCGGCGCGCGTGTTGAAGAGGAGCAAGATCCGCGAAGTCGCCCTCCCCGCCAAGAACGATGCCCTCTGGGACCAAACGGGATGGGTGGCCGGCTCCCAGCGTGGCGGACTGGCGCGGCACCCGAACGGACGGCGCGTCCTCGGCAAGTATGGCCTGCCGGTGCTGGCGACGCTCGCCAAGGTCCGCGAGCTGCTCGACATCCGCTCGCCGAAGCAGCTCGGCTACTTCCTCCTCGCCACCGACGCCAACGACGGGCCGTATTCGCGGTTCACGATCCCGAAGCGCGACGGGGCCGATCGCACCATCTGCGCCCCCAAGACGCAGCTACGCTTCGTTCAGCGTGCGATCCTCGACCAGATCCTCGCCAAGGTTCCGACCCACGATGCGGCCCACGGCTTCATCACCGGCCGATCGACCGTGACGAACGCCACGCCGCACCTCGGGGCGAAGGTTCTCGTCAAGTTCGACCTGAAGGATTTCTTCCCGACGATCCATTACTATCGCGTCGTCGGCCTCTTCGCCCGGCTGGGGTATCCAGTCGATGATGCGCGCTTCGGCTCCGACGACGAGTCCGCTCGAATCGCCCCGACGCTCGCTCGGCTGTGCTGCTACACCCCCGACGCCTTCGCCTGGAACCTCGGCCACACGCCGCAGGGCGCACCCACCTCGCCCGCCATCTCCAACCTCGTCTGTCGCGGCCTCGACGCCCGACTCACCGGATTGGCGAAGCGAAACGAGGGCGTGTTCACGCGCTACGCCGACGACCTGACGTTCTCCTTCAAGCACACGACAGTCGATCTGGGCCGATTCCGCTGGTGGGTCGATCAGATATGCCAGCAGGAGGGGTTCCTCGTCAACCAGGCGAAGTTCCGCGTCATCCGAACCGCCCAACGGCAAGTCGTCACGGGCATCGTCGTCAACGACGTGCTGCGCGTCCCGCGCCCCGACCGGCGGCGCTTCCGGGCCATCTTGCACAACTGCCGGACGCATGGCGTTTCGTCCCAGGCGCGCGGCGCGGGCACGTTCGCCGCGTGGATGCGCGGGTACGCGGCGTACGTCCACATGGTCCACCCCGAGGAGGGCATCGAGATGCTCCGCGAGGTCGCCGAGTTGCTCGGTCCCGACACCACGGAGTCGACCCCATGAGCCGCGACGACTACGAATCCGCCGGCGTCCTCGCCGCGATGGAGGAGGCCCGCCATGAGCCGGACGCGATGCTCCGGGCCGCGCGCATGTGGCGGCTACTCAACCAGGCGACGCCGAACACCGACGCCGGCGTCGTCCGCGACTTCGCCCTGGAGTACGGGGCAATCGCCGACCTGGACATCGCCTCGCACACTGGCCCGCTGGGCCGACAGCGCAACTCGTCCTGGGTCAACCCCGTCGATGGCTCCGAGATGATCTGGATCCCCGGTGGCCCCTTCATCGTGGGGTCGCGCCCCTCCAAGACGGAGCCGCCGAGCCTGCCGGGGTTCTCGTTGGCCCGGCATCCGGTGACGAACTCCCGGTTCAGGCGGTTCCTGCGCGAAACCGATTACGACCCGCCGGAGTGGCACATCCGCGAGGATTTGTTCCTGAACCACTGGGAAGAGGCTGGGATGCCCCCGGACCTCGCGAATCACCCCGTCACCTGGGTGTCGTACTACGACGCCCTCGCCTACTGCGCGTGGGCCGGTCTCACTCTGCCGACCGAGTGGCAATGGGAGAAGGCCGCGCGCGGCCCGGACGGCTGGGCCTACCCCTGGGGGAACGATCGGCCCGATGACTTTACCCAGCTCGCGCACGTCGAGATCGACGCGACCTGCCCTGTTGGCTCCTACCCCCGGACGCGGTCGCACTACGGCTGCCAGGACATGGTCGGCAACGTCAGCGAATGGTGCCAGAAGACTCCCGACCATCGGCCCGATCACGTCCCGGCGGTACTGCCCGACCTCACACGGCCGGACGACCCGGACCAGCCCGAGTACGCCATCCTGCGGGGCGCGTGCTACCTGCGGATGGCGGCGCGGTGCATGACCGGGAGCCATCGTCGGAACCTGTCGAAGATGCGACGCAACGCATGGGTGGGGTTCCGCCCCGCGTGCATGCTGCCGTATCGCGCCGTCGTCGGGTGATGGTGTCGTTTCGTACCGCCGGAGTAGGATAGTCTCGCGTACCACGCCGACCCGGCGCTCGAGTCCGCGACCCCCCGAGGTAGAAGAACATGCGAAACAGATTGGCCCGGATCGGCAACGCCCTCGTCGTCCTGGCGGCGACCCTCCTCGTCTCTCTTCCCGGCGTCGCCCGAGAGGAGAAGTCGCCGCCGCGACTCGTGATGCTCATCCGCCATGCCGAGAAGCCGCCGGACGAGAAGATGTCGGTCGATCTCAGTGCGGCGGGCGAGAAACGAGCCGGGGCACTGCCCGGCCTGTTCACGAAATCCGCGAGCCGGACCGACCCGCTCCCCAAGCCCGATTTCATCTTCGCGGCCAAGGACTCGAAGCACAGCCACCGCTCCACGCAGACGGTCGCCCCCCTGGCCAAGAAGCTCGGGCTGAAAGTAAGTTCGGATGTCGCCAACGACGACTTCGCGACACTGGCCGCCGAGATCCTCGGGAACCCGAAGTACGCGGGCAAGACGATCCTGATCTGCTGGCACCACGGCAACCTCCCCGGCCTGGCCGGGAAGCTCGGGGCCACCGGCGCACCCGACCACATGAAGGGCAGCGTGTTCGATCGGGTCTGGCGAATCACCTACGACTCGACGGGTATGGCGACGTTCGCCGACCTCCCGCAGCGGCTGCTGCCGGGCGATTCGAAGAAATGAGCGTGCGGAGGGCCGCCCCTCGCGCCTCCTGGTGCAACACCGGCTCTTTGGATGAGCCTCTCTGGGTCAAGATGCCATCCACTCCTCGACTCGGTCGAGGTCCGCGCGCGCCCCGATGAATCGCCGGTAGTCGCCGTGGACGATGTCGGCGTAGCCCAAGACGAGGGACAGGAGTCGCTGACAGAATGCCTCGTGGTCTGCCAACTCGGCGAGGGGGTTGCTCGGGCCGACGCCGCGTCCGGCGGATCGGGCGTGGACGCGGGCCAGGATTCCCATCTGGATTCGACCCAACTCCTCGAGGGCGGCCCCCTTCAGTGGCTTCGTCTCGACGCGGGCGTCGTGCGGGCTGAGTTGCCGCACCTGGAAGGACATGCCGCCGTCCAGGGAGCAGCCGAGGTAGCGGTTCGACGCGGCCTGGGAAAGGCGCTGCATGCCGATGACGTGTTCGGCGCGGTGGATCAGCGCCGCATCGTCGCTGTCGCGACTCCGGTAGAGGTCGAAGGCCGAGGGCCGGGCCTCCTTGAACTCGAGCAGCGTATTGCGGGCGTCGGTGCTGCCCTTGCCCGCGAGCAAGATGACGTAGCGGTGTCGCCCCATGCTGCCGATGCCGGACACCCGGCCGCAGATGTCTTCGACGGCGAAGGAGTCGTCCTTGTCGGGGAGGTTGTTGTGGTGTTCGCGGTAGTGGGTGAGGAGGCGGACGGCCTGCGCGTGTTCCTCCGCAGGGAGGTTGTAGTAGCGCGCGGAGCGAATCAGGGTGCGCGACTTGCCCTTGTACTCGGTGATCCGCTCGAAGAACGCGGCTCGCTTGGCCAAAGCACTGGTCCGCACCAGATCGTCGAGCGAGGAACAGCCGCTCGGGGCAGCCTCGCTCACATCCGGCTCCGGGGTCTTCTTACTCAGGACGCGGGGCAGGAGGTTCGCGTAGTGCGTGACAGCCGACAGGGCGACGCCGACGGCGACGGCCAGGGCGTCGCCGCGGTCCCGGCTGGCGAGGAACAGGCTCATGGCGAGTCGGCCCACGTCGAAGTCGAATCGGCCCGTCGTCGTCTCGTCGAAGTCGTTGATGTCGTAGTGGACCTTGCCGTCCTCGGCCTTGTAGGTGCCGTAGTTCTCGCTGTGGATGTCCCCCACGAGGTCCAACTCGGTCCCGCCGCCCGAGAAGAGCGGCGCGACGGTGCCAGCCAGCACGTCGCGGGCGAACAAGTGGAACGTGCCCCGGAAGAAGGCGAACGCGCTCTCGCCCATGCGTGCGATCTTGTGGCGCATCAGCTCCGGATTGCGCCGGGCGAAAGGGCGGTTGAAGGTGCGAAATTCGTCGAGGGGGTCGCGCATGGGGGTGAGTCTTTCGAGAGGAGGGAATCCCAAGTCTGTACGTTCTCACTGTATCGACCCGGTCGCCCCGCGCACAGACCCGTTCCTCTGGCGCATTCGGGCGAGCGAATGGACACGCCCCACGCATTCCTGGTGCAACCTACCACGCTGGCGGGCTACCGGGGGCGGTGATAGAGTATATCGTGTTGCCCTGGTTCGCACCCCGAGGAACACGACGTGAAGTTACGATGCCTACTCGACGGATTGATCCTGCCGGCATTCCTGCGCCCGGCCTGGCCCGCGCTGGTCGCGCTGGACGGCGACGAGTCGTTCGCCCTCGAGGCGCTGGAGGCGGTCTATTATGAAGTCGTGACCGCGACTCGCGACGAGTGGCTGGCACTGGAACGCGCCCCGTACCGATTCCTCCGCCGCGCCGCCGACTTCCGGTGGGCGTGAAGGCGGTAAAATTGCGAGGGGGCTTGTCGCTTCTGCTCCTGGGGGCTAATTTAGTCCGTGGAATGGGGACGTAGCTCAATTGGTTAGAGTACCGGACTGTCGATCCGGATGTTGCGGGTTCGAGTCCCGTCGTCCTCGCTGATGTAAGTAGCCGCAGGTCAATGACTCGAGGCTACTGTCGATACGAATGGCGGATCCTCCTTTTCTCGAAAGAGATAGACAGGTCTAGGCCCGATACGGTTGAACGAAGGAGGTAGGGTGGGTCGAGCGACGCGAAGCGGTGCGAGGCCCACGCGGTGCGTCGAGAGCGCT
>JANXSH010001125.1 GCA_025356615.1 Planctomycetia bacterium
GGTTCGTCTCGCCGCTTACTTCGTGCCCGGCTCCTCCTCGCCTTCCTCCTTCGCCACATACCCGAACCGCGCGTAGACAAGCGGCACCACCAGCAGGTTCAGCAGCGTCGAGGACATCAGCCCGCCGAGGATCACGATCGCCATCGGGTACTCGATCTCGTAGCCCGGCTGGTTGCCGCCGATGGCCAGCGGCAGGAGGCCCAGGCCGGCGGCGAGGGCGGTCATCAGGATCGGGGCGACGCGCTCCCGCGCGCCTCGCAGGATCAACTCGGGGCCGAAGGGCACGCCCTCCTCGAGTTGCAGGTGCCGGTAGTGGCTGACGAGCATGATGCCGTTGCGCGCGGCGATGCCGAGGACCGTCACGAAGCCGACGAGCGAGCCGAGCGACAGGATGCCGCCGAACAGCCAGGCCGCGTAGACGCCGCCGATCAGGGCGAACGGCAGCGTAAACAGCGTCAGCAGCATGAGGCGCATCGAGCGGAAGTCGATGTACAGCAGCATCGCGATGCCGAGGATCGACAGGGCGCTGAGCAGGTAGAGGTTGCGCTGGTTGTCGCGCCGGGCCTGGTATTCGCCGAGGATCTCGGTGCGATAGCCCTCCATCGGCACGGTGGCGAGGCGCGCCTGGATGGCGCTCACGACGCCGCCGAGGTCGCCGCCGCTGACGTTGCACAGCACGTCGATGCAGCGCGACGCCTTGTCGTGGCGGATGACGTTGGGGGCGTTGACCCGGCGGACCTCGCCGAGTTCGTTCAGGCGGACCGTACCCGACGCGGCCGGCAGGTCGATCTCCAGTTGGCCCAGGTCGCGGATGCTGGCGCGCAACTCGGGGTGGCCGACGACGACCACGTCGAACGACTTCTGGTCGCGGTGGACTTCGCCGACCTTGGCCCCGTTGACGAGCGTCGTCAGGGTGTCGAGGACGCCGGTCGGCGTCAGGCCGTGCGAGGCGAGCTTGTCGGGGTCGAGCTTCAACTCGAGCTGCGGGACGAGGACTTGCGACTCGACGCGCAGATCGACGACGCCGGGGACGCGGTCCTTCCCGCCGGGGCCGTCGATGGCCTGGCGGATGCGCTCGGCCTGCTCGCGGAGCTTCGCCGAGTCCGGGCCGTAGGTGCGCAGCACGACGGCCGCCCCCGCGCCGCTGAGGACCTCCTTGATGCGCTCCTGGAGGTACGTCAGCAGGTCGTGTTCGATGCCGGCGTGGCGGTCGGTCACGGCCTCGATCTGTTTGCGCATCTCCTTGTAGTTGCTCGCGTCATCGACGCTGACCCAGATTTCGGCGAAGTTGGTGCCGACGACCTCCTCGCCGATCTCGGCGCGGGCGATGTGTGCCCCCAACTCCTTGACCCTCGTCTCCGTGCGCAACTCCTTGCTGACGGCGATGATGTCCTTCTCCATGAAGTCGAGGCCGGTGCCCGGCTTCGCGATCCAGTGCATCAAGAAGTCCGTCTCCTGGAACTGCGGCAGGTACTCCTCCTTCAGGCGCGGGTAGAGCAGCGCCGCGCCGAGCGCCGAGGCGAGCGTCGCGCCGAAGACCATGCGCGGCGAGCGCTGGACGGCGGCGAGGACGGGGACGTAGGCAGACTTGATGATGCGAACCAGGGCAGGCTCGGCGTGCTTGGCGGCGACCTTCGGCAATAGCCAGAGCGACATCGCAGGTGTTACGGTGAGTGCGACGATGAGCGACGAGAGAATGGCGAGGATGTACGCCAGGGCGAGCGGCTGGAAGAACGCCCCGGCGACGCCGCCCATGAAGAAGATCGGCAGGCAGACGAACGCGACGATCAGGCTGGCGTAGACGACGGCGCTCCGCACCTCGAGCGACGCCTCGAGGACGACGCGGAACGAACTGCGGGGCTGCGGTGAGACCGCCTCTAGCTTGAGTCGGCGGATGATGTTCTCGACATCGATGATGGCGTCGTCCACGACCTCGCCGATGGCGATGGCCAGGCCCGCGAGGACCATCGTGTTGATGCTGCCGCCCAGCCAGCGGAGCAGGACGACGGCGGCGACGAGCGACAGCGGGATGGCGGTCAGGCTGATGACGGCGGTCCGCCACTCGAAGAGGAAGGCGATGAGGATGAGCGCGACGAGGATGCAGCCGAGGATCATGGCCGACCGAAGATTGACCAGCGCCTGCTCGATGAACGTCGCGGGGCGGAAGATGCGGGTCGCCATCTCGACATCGGGCAGGCCGGGGCGCATCGTCTCCAACACCTCCTCGAGCTTGCGCGTCACCTCGAGCGTGTTGGCGTCGGGGTACTTCTCGATGACGAGGAGCGGGCCGACCTTGTCGTAATCGCCCTTGCCGATGACGCCCTCGCCGATCGGGGGCGGGTTGCCGGTCGTCAGCGTGGCGACCTGGCCCAGCAAGATCGACTGGCCGTTGCGGTGCGCGACGACGGCCCGGCGGAGGTCGGTCGCGGTGTCCACGGGACTGGTGTACTGGAACGCGAGGCGCTGATTCGGCGTGTCGAGGTAGCCTGCGCTGCCGTGGGTGACGGCCTGCCTGGCCGCGAGCTTGATCTCGGCGAGCGACAGGCCGTGTTCGCGGAGGACTTCGGGGCGGACCTGGACCTGGTACTGGCGTCGTTTGAGGCCGTAGATGGAGATGTTCGCCACGCCGGGGACCGCGCGCAGGCGAGGCTCCAGGGTCCACTCGGCGATGATCGACAGTTCGGTCGGCGTGAGCTTGTCCGAGGTCAGGCCGACCTTGAGGATTCGGCTGGTGGACGACAGCGGCGGCAGGACGCGCGGGTTGCGCCCGCGCTCAGGGAGCGTCGGCGCGACGACGGCGACGCGCTCCGTGACCATCTGCCTTGCGCGTAGCACATCGACCCCCTGGTCGAAGATGAGCTGGACGCTCGACAGCCCTTGTACCGACTTGGAGCGCATCGCGGCCATGCGCGGCACGCCGTTGACGGCGCTCTCGATCGGGATCGTGACGAGCGACTCGACGGCCTCGCTGGACATGCCCTCGGCCTCGGTCTGGATCTCGACCATCGGCGGGGCGAACTCGGGGAAGACATCCAGCGGCGAGCGCATGGCGATGAACACGCCGACGACGAGCATGACGGCCGCGCAGACGATGACCGCGAGGCGGTAGCGGAGCGAGGTGGCGACGATCCAGTCGAGCATGGGGGGCTTCCGGTGCGAAGGGTGGGACGAGACGGGGTCGAATCAATCGTCATCGTCATCGACGACGGGCTTCGCGCCGCCGGGCGGACGGTAGAACTCGCGGCTAAACAGGGCGGCGGCACCGGAGACGACGACCTTGTCGGTCGGGGCGAGCGGCGGGCGGACGACGACGCCTTTCTCGACGCGAACCCCGACTTCGACGCGGCGGCGCTCGTAGACGCGATCGTCGTCATCGCCGCCGACTTCGAGGTAGACCCAGGCGCTACCGTGATAGTCGTAGACGACGGCGGAGGGGGGGACGACCAGTTCTGTGCGCTTGCGATCGAGCGGCAAATGGACCGTAAGCATTTGGTCGCGGGCGTAGACCGGCGGGCGCTTGCCCTTGGGGACGACCGCCTTGCCGAGATCGTAAAGGATGTCGGCGGTGTGGCGGGCAAGATCGACGCGCGGAACCAGGCCGACGGGCTGCGCGACGAGCGGCCAGGGCGGGTTGCCGATCTGGATCGTGGCGGCTTGCCGATAATCGATGCGCTGCAAGTCCTGCTCGCCGACGGCCACGCGCAACCAGGGCGAGTCGAGATCCGCCATCGTGACAAGCGGCGCGGCCGCGATGACGTACTGTCCAGGGCTGACGTTCAGGGCGAGGATGCGGCCCGTGAGCGGGGCGGTGATCGAGAGGAGTTGCGACTGCTCCTTTTCGATCTGGCCAACGTTCTCGGCGAAGATCTTCAGCTTGCCCTCAGCGGCGGAGAGGTCGGTCTCGGCGAACTTGAGGCGAGCGGCGGCCTGCTCCAGGTC
>JANXSH010001192.1 GCA_025356615.1 Planctomycetia bacterium
GACGCCGCCACGGGGAAGAGGCGGCACCGGTTCGAGGGTCAGATCGCTTTCGCCTTCCTGCCGGATGGGAAATCCCTGGTCGGCTGGGGGGAGGCGGATGAGGTGATCGTCCAAAGTCTCGAGACCGGGCGGCGTGTGTACGGCTTCCCCGGACCGGCCCGCATCAAACACCTGGGCGTCTCCTTCGACCTCTCCCCGGACGGGCGGCTGCTGGCCTTCTTCCCAGGGGCCAAGGATCTCCAGGTCTGGGAGTTGGCGACGGGGAAGGTCCGCAGCACGTTTGAGGGCGCGTCGAACTTCAGGGGCCTCGCCTTCACCCCCGACAGCCGGGCACTGCTCGCCGCGCGGCAGGACACCACGGTCCTCGTGTGGGGGCTGGCCGGGCAGGCCGAAGGCCCACGGCCCGCTCTCACCGAGAAGAAGTTCGAGGCCCTCTGGGCGGACCTCGCGGCGGACGACGGCGTCCGGGCTGGCCGCGCCGTCCGCGCCTTGGCTGCATCGGGGACGCAGTCCGTGCCGTTTCTGAAGGCGAAACTTCGGCCCACGGCTACCGCCGACCTCAACCCCGTGACGGCCCTCGTGGCGGACCTGGATGCAGACCAGTTCGCCGTCCGCGACAAGGCCACCCGGACGCTCGAGGCTCTGGGCGAGTTGGCGGAGCCTGCTCTCCAGAAGGCTCTTGCCGCCTCGCCTTCGCTCGAGGCGCGGCGCCGCCTGGATGCCTTGCTGAAGAAAGCGACCGGGCCGATCGCGGCCCCCGAGAAAGTACGTGGGGTGAGGGCGGTCGAAGTGCTGGAACGTGTCGGGACGCCCCCGGCGGCGGAGGTGCTGCGGAGCCTGTCCAAAGGCGAGCCATTGGCCAGGCTGACCCAGGAGGCCAAGGCGGCCCACGCGCGGCTCGAGCGGCGTTCGTCTCGCGCCCCATGACGTGGTTCGGGTGTCGGAAAGCAGGGGGGGCATCGACTCGTCGATTTCATTATCGGAACCTCTCCTCGGCGCGGTATACTTTGCGAGCAGGGGAGTAAAGGAGGCTCGATGGCGCGCGAAGCGAAAGATCGAAGCAGCGAGTGGCTCATCGGGCATTACGCCGATAGCCTGCTCCTCGTCGCCGGGGTGACGGGCTTCACGTCGTGCAAGGCGGTCAACCCCGTGATGGTCCACCCCAAGCGGGTGCCCGACGGCGTGCTGGAAGTGACCTTCCCCGACCACCCCACGCCTTCGGTCTTCCTCGTCGAGGTGACGACCTACCCCGACAGGGAGGAGCGCGACCAGGTGCTGGAGGACATCGCCCTCGTCTTGCTGGAGCGGCGCGTCATCCCCGAGGTCATCAGCATCGTCCTTTCGGCCCGAGGCAACCAGACCCTCGAGGGCGAACACGAGAAAACGAGCCGCCACGGCCACACGGTCCTCACCTGCAAGTGGCACGTCGTCCGACTCTGGGAGATCCCCGCGCAACGGTTGCTCGATCTGGGTCAGCCCGGCGTCCTGCCTCTGGTGCCGCTGACCCAATTCAGCGAGGAGCCTGCCGAGATGTTCGAGATGTGCCGCGAGCGCATCGACCGATTGGCCCCGCCGGATGAGCGCGACAACATGCTGGCGATCGCGGCGACGATGACGGCGTTTCGGTACAATGACAGTAGCCTGTTCGACATCTTCATGCGGAGGTTGACCGTGACAGACAATCCATTCCTGGCGAAAATCGCGCGTGAGGCCGTGCAAGGTTCTACGCAGCAATTCATCATCGAAGCGCTAGAAGAGAATTTCGGGAATGTGCCGGAGGAAGTGCAACGGCTAGTGCGAAGGATCACCGACGAAGCACGGCTTCGGGTACTCGGTCGAAAGGCCGTTCGCAGTGATAGTCTCGAAGCGTTCCTCGGCGAGATCGACAAAGTGGTGTAATCAACAGGAGGTTGACCGTGACGGACAATCCATTCCTGGCAAGAATCGACCGTGAGGCCGTGACAGGCAATCCATTTCTGGGCATGGTTCAAAAAGCCAGAGAGGGGGTAAGAGTAGGTAGGCCCCGCGAGCCGAGCGGGGCTGGACCGGCTCGGCTCGCCGGACCTACTGCCGTTAACCTCCTTCGAACCATCCCGAAGTTCATTTCATTGGCGTCTCGACCTTCGGCATGACCGGCACGATCTCGACGCCTCTGGGATTGGCGGGCACGATCTCGATGGCCCGTGGCAGGTTGCCCTGGTCGGCGAAGACCGGCGTGTGGGCGACACTCCCGTAGACGCCGAGCGACGGGTGGCCCGCACTCGGCGCGACGAGGAGCGACTCGACCGGCGGCGGGTCGCAGTCGCAGATTCCCGCCGTGTGTTGCAGCGTTCGTGAACAGCCCAGGCCCGGCACGAGGAGGCCGGCACCGAGGAGGATCGTCCCCAGGATTCGCATTGGATCTCCCCTTCGTTCTGACGGGACGTGCAATTCCCCCAGCTCCCCGGCGTCGCCCCATCCGACCGGGTTACCGTATCATCTACACTGATTGCATCGACGGCGCGGGCCGGAAGGCTTGAAGGATTCCCGTCGATTCGATGGACTATACAATCTACCCCGGCACCGGGAGCCGGGCGGCCGGGCGAATAGGGACAAGACAGGGAGACTACACACATGGACGCCATCATCCTCGCCGCAGGTCTGGGCACTCGACTTCGGCCCTTCACCGAGAAGACGCCCAAGCCGATGCTACTCGTCCGCAGCAGGCCCATCCTCGACTGGAGTCTCGGGGCTTTGCCGGCGGTCGTCGATCGCGTCATCGTCGTCGTCCACTACCTCGGCGAGCAGGTCGAAGCCTATCTGAAGACGCAACGCCACGTCCCCTCCTGGGAAGTCGTGCATCAGGAGAAGCCGCGCGGCACCGGCGATGCGCTGCTGAGTTGCCGCAGCCGACTGCGACCCGGCGCGTCGTTCACGGTCCTCAACGGCGACGACCTCTACGGCGCGGCGGACCTCGCCGAACTGGTCCGCCACCGCGCCGGGCTGGTGTGCCAGAGGGTGGACGAGCCGCGCAAGTTCGGCATCGCCTTCCTGAAGGGTGATGGGACGCTCGAGAAGCTGATCGAGAAGCCGGACCTCGACGGCCCGCAGTTGGCGAACACCGGGGCGTATGTCTTCCCGCCGGAGGTCTTCGAGACCGAACTGACACTCTCACCCCGAGGGGAGTACGAGATCACCCAATACGTCTCGGCGACCGCCTCGAAAGGGACGGTCGGCGTCGTGCAGTCGCGCTTCTGGCTCCCCATCGGCGATGTGGCCGCCTGGCAGGCGGCCCAGGAGATGGACCTCGACGCAGTGTTGACCGGGAGGCATTGAGTAACACAGTGGAAGGCAAAGAATGGGATACGGATCGAACGGATGAGGCGGATCGCTACGGATCAAAACGATTTATTCATTCTGGTATTATCCGTGTGAATCCGCCTCATCCGTTCGATCCGTGTCCCATTCTTCGACTCCGTGCGCCATCGCCATGATGTGCGCCTCCGTCGTCCCGCAGCACCCGCCGACCATGCTCGCCCCAGCCATCACCCAGCGCGGCAGCAGGCGCGCGAACTCCTCCGGTGTCCCCGCGTTCGGCCTCACGAACAGCGGCAGGTCCGTCTCCTCGCGATAGCGCCTTAACACTTCGCACACCTCCTCCGGCCCCATGCCGATGCCGCAGTTCACGCCCAGCGCAGAGACGCCGTGGCGGATCGCGTGGCGCGCGAAGAACTCCGGCGCGTGGCCGTGCCATCCGCGCGCCTCGCCGTTCGCCCAGCGGTAGGCGATCGAGAGGAGAAGGGGACGCGACTCGAGCCAACCGATCCGATGCAGGGCGTATTCGACGGCGGAGAGCGCCGAAGGCGTCGAACACGTCTCGAAGAGTAGGCCATCGACGCCGTCGAGGGCGTCGAGTGTGCGGTGCAGGGCGTCGCGATCGGCGAAGTCCGTGCGTTGGCCCTCCGCCATGATCGGGCCGACGCTGCCGAGGACGATCCCCTTCGTCGTCCGCGCGAGCGCGATCCCAGCGCGGGCGATCCGCTCGAGATCGTCTTCGAGGTCGTGAGC
>JANXSH010001202.1 GCA_025356615.1 Planctomycetia bacterium
GGGGTTCGGTCTGGAAGAGCCAAGAGCGATAAGGACTTACGTCATCCTTGCAATACGTTGTAAAAGGGAGGGGGAGCACGACCGGATCAGGGGGAGACTTCACGCCTTCAGACATGCCTCCGGCTCCCCCTCCCCTTTAGGGGAGGGGGCTGGGGGGTGGGGTCCGCCGCTGGGAGACCTCACCAACTCTCTTCGACTATTGAAACAGGTGTCGGCCCGCCCGAGAGATTCACGGACCATTTTCATGGCGCGGGCGGGAAGATCGCCATGCCGACGACCTTGCCCGCGCGCGTCTCGAAGCCGATTCCCAGGACAGGGTAGCGTCGCACCTCAGCGTGGCCGCCCTCGGGGAGATCAACGTCTTCGAGTTGAGGTCGCTGATCGTCGTAGACGTTCTGCACCTCGCCCGAGTTACTGCCGACACGGATGCCGCGACGGCTGGGATCCCTTCGCTGCGTCGTGAGGACGGCGACGACCTTCTCCTTGTAAAAGATCACATGGAGCGAGCGGTCCCGCGTCCAACTGATGGACAGGCGATCCAGTGTCGCGTCACTCAGGCCGAGGTCCTCGGGGCGGACGATGTGGCCGATGTGGTCTTTCGTTCGAGCGAGCTTCCAGGGGTTGCCGACTTCGGCGAGTGCGAGGTCCGCGTGCTTGAATACGGCGTCCGGACTGTCGCCGATCTGGATGCCGTGGAGGGCTTCCGGCCCCGTCGCAATGGGGGGAGAGAAGAATAGCCACTTGACAAGGACGCCCAGCACCGCCAGGAGCGCGACGGCTCCCGCGCCGATCAGCCACTTGCGGCGAGACCATGCGGGCCGGGCGGGGGTGTGGGTCACGGTCGAGTCTTGGGACTTGCGCGAGGCGACGAGCTTGGAGAGGGCACCGGGGGGCAAGAGGAGGACGCCGCTGGCCTTGCCGAGTTCCTGGAGTTGGAGGTAGACCTCGAGCGCCCCCTTGGGTCGGTCGTGGGGCACCCGCTCGAGGCATTTCTCGAGCATCGCCTGGAATTGTGGCGTGGCCTCGGGGCACATCTCGGTGAGCTTCTTGTGCTGGATGTAGGGGAGCTGGCCCGTGATCGCCTCGAAGATGACGAGTCCGGCGGCGTATAGGTCGGTCCGCGCATCGACTCGTTGCCCGGCGAGTTGCTCGGGGGCCATGTAACGCGGCGTGCCCAGGACGGCCCCGGCGTTCGTCAGCGCGGTCTTCTGGTCGTCGATGTCGTCGCGGTAGATGCGGGCGATGCCGAAATCGAGGACGCGCGTGTGCAGCCGTATGCCGCTCTGGCTGAGGAGGAAGACGTTGTCGGGCTTGATGTCGCGGTGGACGACGCCCTTGTCGTGCGCGTGGATGAGGGCGAGGAGGAGTTGCCCGGCGAGTTGGAGGCCCGCCTTGAAGGGCAGCGGTCCTTCCGAATTGAGCCGCTCGCGCAGGGACAACCCCTGGAGGAATTCCATGACCAGGTACGGCCCGTGAACCGGGTCGAGTCCGTAGTCGTGGACGACGACGATGTGAGGGTCGGAGAGTTGGCTGGCGATGCGGGCCTCGCGGTGGAAGCGGGCGTCGAACTCGGCGTCGCTCCGCAACTCGGGGTTGATGAGCTTGACCGCGACCTCGCGCTGGAGCGTGATATCGACGCCGCGATACACCTTGGCCATGCCGCCCCCGCCGCGCAACTCCTCGATCCGGTAGCGCCCGCCGATGACTACGGGCAACGCGATGTCGCCGGGGCGTGGCACGGCCAGGCCCGTGGCCGAGCAGTCGGTGCGCGTAGCGGCGGTGTCGTCGGGGCGACCGGGGTT
This sequence comes from Planctomycetia bacterium, assembly GCA_025356615.1. Taxonomy (GTDB): domain Bacteria; phylum Planctomycetota; class Planctomycetia; order Gemmatales; family Gemmataceae; genus JANXSH01. Next base: position 1,803 of record JANXSH010001202.1, read on the forward strand.
GCCGGCGTTGCCGGCTTCGCTGGGGGTGGAGCGTGAGGTCGGGGGTTGCATGGCGTCGTCCTCGTCATCGGCCCGCGCCGGGCAGGGTCCAGGAGTCGTCGAACAGCCCCGCCGTCTTTACTTCGACGCCGAGGGGGTCTTCTTTGGAGCCGGACAGCCCGAGGACGGCGAAATCGCCGAGCCGGGGGTAGAGCAAGGCGTTCGTGCCCTCGAAATCCTCCTTGTGGAACGTGTGGCCGCTGTTGAGGACGACGTAGCGTTCCGGCGCGAGCGGGCTCGGGTAGATCATTACCGGGACGTGGCCCGCCGCCTCGTAGTCCTTGCCGCCCCACCGGATCGCCTTGGCCGACCAGGCGATCGGCAGGCGCGGTACGACCTGCCCGAGGAGGGAGTTCGACGAGGGGTCGCCGAACAGGATCAGGTGCTTCGTCGCGATGTCGTCGGCGGTCACGTCGGAGTCGTTCTTGATGGGCAGCTCCCCTCGCAGGTACTTCGCCCACTCGGCGGCGAAGCGCTCGAGGTTCTTTCGCGCGTACTCCTCCGTCGCCTCGTGCCACGCCTTCCCGGTGCCACGGACGCACAGGAATGGCCCCGTGAAGGCGTCGTCGATCGGCCCCTGGAGGCCAGCGATCTTGTGCGGCTTGCGCAGGCGATCGACGGCGATGCGCTCGGGCAACACCGTGGACCACTTGCCCCCCGTCTTTTCCAGGTAGACGAACAGGCCGCCGCTTCGGGACAGGTTCGGCTTGACGGCGGCGAGATTCTGGCCGTCGATGTCCACGGTGATCTCTTCGCGCGTCGCGCCCGGCCAGAGGCTCAGGCGGAGTTGTCGCACGTTCGTCGTCTTCACCGCGAAGCCTTCTTCGAGGTGGTCGGCCTCGACGCGGGCGCGCTTGTAGTGCCGCTCGAGGGCGAAGAGTTCGACCCAGAAGCACGACGAGTAGCGCAGCGTGTGGGTGACGAAGCGGACCTTCTTGGGGTAGGCGGGTCGGCCCTCGTCGGCGTGTTTGGCGTACTCGACCTCGGCCTTCTCCTCCCACTCGGCGGGGAACGAGTGCTTCAGCTTCGGCGCGACGAGGTGCGTCATCGAGAGGCCGAGCGGCTTCAGGCGCGCCTCGATGTTGCGGGCCGCAGCGATCTGGGCGTCCTCCTCGCCGGAGTACGCGACGACGGGCACGTTGGCGACGTTCTCGGCGTATTCGACCGCGTCGTAGATCGACAGGCACGCCTCCTGGTGGTCGGGCAGCTTCGCGGGCATCTTGCCGACGTACCCGTGTGTCGCCGTGAACCCCGCGCCGGGGCCGAGGACGACGAACTGGTCCGGGCGGTGTAGCCCGAGGTGCCAGGTGCCCGCGCCCCCCATCGAGAAGCCGCGCAGGACGACCCGCGTCGAGTCGATGTGGGCACCACGTTTCTGCAGATTCTCGACCGCGATGAAGTGTTCGACCGCCTCGAAGACGTCCGTCTCGCCTGCCCAGCGGTAGGCGTTGTTGCCCCGACCGAAGATGTCGATCCGAACGCCGGGCAGGGACTCAGGGGCAGCCTTGTCGCCGCGATGGCGGTGCAGGAAGCTCACCTCGGTCAGTCCCGCGTCTCGCCCGTGGAGGACCACATCCACGCGGTGCGGCTTGCCGCGATTCTTCGCGTAGTCGGCAGGCAGGGTGACGGCGTAGGGCTGGAGCGAACCGTCGATGCGCGAGCGGTAGGCGCGGCAGGAGGTCTGCCCGGCGGTGCCGAGCCAGGGCGATTCGCCGCGCGACGCCAGGTCCGCCCGGAGCAGCCCTTGATCGAGGACCGTGACGAGACCCTTGGTCGTGCCGGGGTAGAATTCCTCGTGCTTCAGTGCCCGCTTGACCGCGACGAGGTACATTTCCACGTCGGCCAGGTGGGGGTCGCGCACCCCCTTCGCGCGGAGGTCTTCGAGGGCGGTAGTGAGCTTCGCGGCGCGGAGGTCGATCGTCTCGCGCGTCTCCTTGTCAGGCGGCGTGAGTTTAGGGGGCGGGAACGTCAACACCGGCTGCGCGGCCAGGATGGCTGTCAGCACCAGCAACAGAGCGAACACAGGCCAACGCATCGACCGCCCTCCGGGAGAGAACCGTCCCCTATAGACGATAGCCCATCGAGGGGAGGGGAACAAGGGGCGGGAAGAGGGAAGAAGGCGGTCCTCTGGATTTTGTCGCGACTCGTCGGCGCGAAGACCCCACCCCCAACCCCTCTCCCTGCGGGAGAGGGGTTTTGGGGGTGAGATCCTTTCGGGCTGAGGTCCTATGAAGGCCGACATGACCGCCGGTCTGCTATGGCGCCTGGTTCGGCGGAGTTCGACGCCCACGGCCTCACTTCTTCTTCGATACGTTGCGAACAAGCGTGCCGGCCGTCTTCTTGCCGGCCACCACTTCCACCTCCGCCTCGCTCTTGCCGCGCACTGCCCGGTACTTCCCGGCCGGTATCCCGTCGATCGTCACGGTCTTGTTGCCCATCTTCACGTCGGCCACTTTGCACGCATTGCGAATCCACATATCGAACGGGATATCGAACCGGTCGAACTCGAGCGGCACTAGAGAAAGGATGGTCTCGGTCTTGTCGTTCGCTTCCTCGTCCGGCAAGGTGACGACGACGCTGCCCATCTTCGCGGGGTCGATGGTCAAATCGACCGTCAACTGGTCGCCCTCCTTCACCGTAACCTTTTTCCAGGCGGCCACAACTTCTCCGCGACGAACATAGACGTTATAGTCTCCAGGTGCCATCTTCACGTGCTTGTAGCCCAGGCCGTTCGTCGCGTGATTGGAGATGCTCGTGAGCTGCGGCTTGAAGGTTTCCGAGGTCGCGAATTCGCTGCCGGCGGGAGAGAAGTTGGTTCCGGCCAAGTTCAACGAGTCCTTCCCGTTCGTTCCCTTGCCAACGAACCCGGCCGAGAGGGACTCTTTTTGCCAGTTGCCCACCATGATGATCTTGCCGCGCACATAGGGGGCGTCGTCGGCGTCGGGCGGGTCCGCTGCCATCTTCTTGATCGTGGCAGTGAAGGTCCCGGTCAGGTGCGTGTTCCCCGGTTTGCCAACGCGCAGGTCGAGTGAGCCTTCCAGCGACTTCGACGTCTGCTTCGTGATCTTCAGGGTCATCGTGTAGTCATTGGGGAATGCGAAGTCGGTGCTGGGGAGGGGCTGGCCCTCCCTGACCGAGAGTTGAATGACTGGGCTGCCAAAATGATCCCCGCCATATTTCCATTCCTTGCCTTCGAGCTTCGGATCGTCCGACTGGGGTAACGCAAACCAGATCTCCATGTCCGCAAAGAAGTCCTTGCCCATGCGGAACGACAGCTTGCGTTCTTCGTAGTTGACCTGGTCCGGCTTGAAAGGTTTACCCTTGATCGACCCGGAAAGCTCGGGCGTCGACGTGCGTGGATCGTTTTTCGGCATCACGACGGGCGCGGTCTGCGGATCGGCCTTCTTGTTCTGACAGCCGACGAGGGCGAGTATGACGAGCAGGTATAGGCAACGCGAGCGCATGACAGTCTCCACGAATCAGGGCAGAGGCCAGCGAACGTAGCCCACCAGTGGGCCGCTGCCGAGGTGCAGTGGGCAAAGCGAACTTCGAGGGACTTAGAAAAACCAACCCACGGCAGAAGTCGCTATTCATTTTTCCGGCGACTTCTGCGACCACCCTCCGGTCGGCTTCTCGCCGCCGAACCACCGATTCGGTCTCACTCTGCTTGATAGCCTTATCCATCCTCTCGCCGTCGTCAAGGGTTTTATGGTTCTCCACCAATCGTGCTGAGAACGTTTAGCCGCGACGCCACGCGACGAGGAGCGCGAGGCGAGCGCTCCGCTTCGCGTCGCGGCTAAACGTTCCTCCACGAATCAGCACTCTTCTCGGGAGGGGATATTGCCATCCCTCCTCACGGCCCGATCGCCTCGGGGCCGCGTTCGCCGGTGCGGATGCGGACGCAGTCCTCCAGCGACAGCACGAAGATCTTGCCGTCGCCGATCTGGCCGCACTCGGGGGTGCGGGCGGCGTGTACGATCGCCTCGACGGTCGCCTCGACGAACGGCTCGTTGACGGCGATCTCCAGTTTGACCTTCGGCAGGAGCCGAATCTGGATCTCGGTGCCGCGGTACATCTCCGTGTGGCCGCGCTGCCGGCCGCAGCCGCGCACGTCGCTCACGGTCATCAGGTAGACGTCGCGCTCGTTCAAGGCGGCCTGGACCGCCTCCAGGCGCTCGGGACGGATGATCGCAACGATGAGTTTCATGGCCTCGTTACTCCTCGACGTGCGTCTGGACGGGGGTGTTCAGGACGGCCTCGAACAGGCGCTTCATGTGGCCGCGAACGTCGAAGTGGTCGCCGCCCCGGAAGCGGAAGCGCTTTCCCTGGACCGTGGTCACGAGCGGGTAGAGGGCGCGGAACTCCGGCGGGTGGTTCGCGTCCGGCAGGCACAACTTCGACCAGGCCGCCATCAGGTCCTTCTCGGCCGGCCCCTCGACGATGATCGTGAATCGCCCCCCGCCGTTGGGCGGTGCCTTGGCGGACCTCGGCTCCTGCATGACCATGTCCGGACCTTCCTCGATGGTGCCCCCGGCGAAGTCGAAGCCGACTTCCCCGTGTTCGGAGAGGTCGAGTCCGTCGTTCTCCGCCTCGGCGGTCGTGCCGAAGCCCCAGAACAGGTCGATTCCCTTGACGAGGAGGAGCGTCACGAAGAAGCCGTAGGCCGCCGCCACGACCGCCGCGATCAGCTGCGTCGTGATCTGGGCGGATCGGCTCGTCTTGATGAACTCGGAGATGCTGCCGGGGTCGATGTGGTCCGGAGTACCGACGGCGTTCCGAACGAGCAACTCGTTGACGAAGACGCCGGTCAGGATGGCCCCGAGGAAGCCACCCACGCCGTGGACGCCGAAGGCGTCGAGTGAGTCGTCGTACTTCAGGCGCGGCTTGAAGCTGACGGCGACGTAGCACACGAGGCCGGCGATGAGGCCGATAAAAAGGGCCGACATCGGACTGACGAAGCCCGAAGCGGGTGTGATGCCGACCAGACCCGCGACGATACCCGAGGCCAACCCCAGCGCGGTCGGCTTGCCGCGGTGCAGCCACTCTGCGAGCATCCAGCTCAGGGCGGCACCCGCGCCGGCGATCTGCGACACGGCCAGGGCCAACCCCGCCTGGGGTGTCGCGCCCAGGGCACTGCCGCCGTTGAAGCCGAACCAGCCGACCCACAGGATGCCCGCGCCGAGGAGCGTCAGCACCATACTGTTGGGGTGAATGGCGTGTTGGGGGTAGCCGCGACGGCGGGGCAGGACGACGATGGCAGCCAGGGCGGAAAAACCGGCGGCGATGTGAACCACCGTGCCCCCGGCGAAGTCGATGGCCCCCAACTTGCCGAGCCAGCCGACGGAGTCGGGCTGAAAGGTAATCGGGTCGGCGACGATGGCCCAGACCCAGTGGGCGAGCGGGTCGTAGACGAGCGTGGACCAGAGCAGGATGAAGAGGCAGTACGGGCCGAACCGGATGCGCTCGGCGAGGGCACCCGAAATCAGGGCCGGTGTGATGATGGCGAACATTCCCTGATACATGCAGTGGACGTAGATGGGGATGGTAGTGGTCGGAAACAGGTCACTGGGCTTGACGCCCTGGAGGCCGAGAAGATCCTCGCTCCACCCGAACCAGCCTTCCTGCGAGGCACCGAACGCCAAGCAGTAGCCGAACAGCACCCACTGCACGCCGACGATGGCGATGGCGGCCATGCTGTGCATCATCGTCCCGAGGATGTTCTTGCGCCGGACCATTCCGCCGTAGAACAGGGCCAGGCCGGGCACCATGAGCAGGACCAGCCCGGTGCTGACGAGCATCCAGGCCGTGTCGCCGCTATTGAATTCCGGCGCTTTGACGGGGGCGGGCGTCGGCGGCGCGTCCGCCCAGGCGACGGTCGGCCCGACGAGGAGCAGGGACACCACGGCGAGGCGAATCAGGGACAGATAGCGATTCAAGGCTCACCCTCCGCGCGAAACAGCCTGCGCCGGGTGCGACGACCCGGCGTTCCTGCCGTCCGGGGGAGCGAACCGGCAGCGAATGGACCCGACGATACGAGAGGAAGATAGTGTTAGGGATTCGTGAGGAAGTTGGCTATGGGGAAGGAGAGCGGCGAAGGAATTGAAACACGGCTGGTCGGGAGACAGACGACGGGCCGGGGATCCAACTCATCGATTGCAGTCGAGAAGTGTACTGGCTATCATTCGAGAGCGCGATACAATGCGTGCTATCGCTTTGGGCTTTTTCTCGGGGGTGATAAGTATGCCAGCACGTCTGATTCCGAACGACGCCGTTCCGGCGCTCGCCGAGCAGATCGATTCCCCCGCCATGCTCCGGGTGCTTCGCCACATGCAAGAGGTCGGATTCATCTACAACGACGGAGAGGTAAGCCGGGGAACCGCAGCCATTCTGAAGCAACTGACGGATCTCGGATTGATAGACCCCGGCTATGAAGAGACCTCTTTGGACAAGCCGTATTTGTGGACTTCCAACGGGAACGGATCGCGTGTCCTTAGATTCATCGAGACATCGGCATCCCTACGGGCGAAACTCGAAACCACGCTCGAGATACATCCTCGGGCTAGAACCGGGCTCTCGGCGCTATCGGAATGGGATCGAGCGAAGGTTCTGGCAGCCGCCGAGGCACTCCACGGGCGTGACCCAGCTACCTGGCCCGCCGAAGAGGCCGCCCCCTTCAACACCGACAAGCAGTTCTATCTCCTGCGGGTTTCTCCCGAACTGCGTGCGTTCATCCGGGTTCTCGATTCCGGCGTGATCGAAATCTTCGACATCGTCCGCAAGGAAACGCTCCAGTTCTTCCTCGAACGGCAGCAAGCGGTGGGATCGGGGCAATGACCAAGGAGTTCATCAAGATCCAGTTCGACGCCGAGCAGTGCCGCCGGGAGGCGGACGAACTGCGCCACTTGCTCGCTACCAACTCCGATCTGCACGAACGGAAGCAAGTTCTACCGTTCTTCAAGAGTCGTCTTCAACTCTCCGCCTTCCTCGGCTCCTATCATCCCGAAATCGTGCGGTACGATCTGGTCGCACATGAACTCCCCCTGTTCGGAGATTTCGTGGCCGACCTCGTCGTCGGCGACTCCAAGAACGGCGCGTTCGCCTTTATCGAGTTCGAAGATGCCTCGCCGGATAGCGTCTTCGTGAAGAAGAAGAGAGCGACTCCCGATTGGTCGCCCCGATTCGAACACGGGTTCAGCCAACTCGTCGATTGGTTCTTCGCACTGCATGAACACGGGCAAATCGGTAAATTCGAGAACAAGTTCGGGAACCGAACGATCCGGCACCTAGGTATCCTCGTCAGCGGCAGGTCGGTACACCTGGAACCCCAAGAGCAGCAACGTTTGCGATGGCGGCAGGAATTCGTTTTGCTCAATTCCAAGCAGATCCATTGCAAGACGTTCGACCAACTCCGCGATGACATTCTCGACCGGCTGGAACAGTTTCCCACCACTGCCAAAGTTGAGACAGCAATCGAAATGTCAAGTGGCGAGAGCAAAGCGACGGTCGAGGCAGAGCCAGACGGAGGGGAGAACGCGGGCTGAAAATGCGTCCGATGAACTTCTGGCATCGTTCGAGGTCTTCCCTTGTCGTGTTCGGGACGGTCGATCGCCTCACGCCCGCTGCATCAGATCCCATCCGATCACGAACAGCGCGATGTCGATCAACGCATGACTCAGCCAGGGGGCGATGAGCGACCTAGCCTTGTGATACAGCCACGCCCACGCCGCCCCGCCGAGGGCCACCGCCAGCGACGCGGGCACTGCGGCGCTCCAGAAGCGACCCGGCACATAGGCGTAGACGACGATCACATGGTGCGCCATGAAACCCAAACTGGATAGCACGATGGCCGGCCAGACCGGCATCAGAGTACACAAGCGACCGAACACGAACCAGCGCCAGTAATATTCCTCGAGAAACGAGTGAATCACCGCGATGAAGAGGCCCAGACCGAGGAACTCCAGCGGCGAGGTCACGCCGAACTCGTCGAGCTTCTGGCGGATGCGCGCCGGCGACTCGGCGAACATCTTCGACGAATGCAGCCCGCCGTGATAGCCCCCGATCATGATCGCGCTGACGAGGAGGCCGAAGCCCAGCCCCAACAGCAGCCCCTCGGTGTTGGGCCGGCGCAGGGGAGGAAAACGCCGGACGACGAAGACGAAGAAGAGGATCGGGATCGCGAACTGGATCGTCTTGCCGCTGGCGTAAGTGGCTTGCTGCATGACGTTGGGCCGACCACTGCCGCCGAGAGCGACGAAGTAGATCGCGGTCAGGGCCGTCGGCAGGGTCATGGCTATGACCAGGGTCAGGATGGTAATCCCGCGACCGGGGGCGGGAGGGGCGGGGGTCACGATGGGCCTTTCGGAGACTCGGGACGGCGCAATCGGTTCATCAGCGCAGGACAGACCGAACCGTTGACGATGCCGCCGAACAAGCCCTGCTCGCTGGCGCGGTTCTCGAAGTGGTTGTACCAATGTGGCCCCTCGCGGAACAGGGTGACGGCCCCGCCGACCGGCCAATAGAGCAGGCCGAGCCGCCGGGCCTGGTAGGTGTGTCCACATTCGTGCGCCAATATCTCACTGGCGCTAGGCCACGGTTGGATAGGCCGCTGATCTAGGCGCTGGGGACCGTGTAGCCGACCACCCAGCACTTCGACAGGATGATCGCGCGAGGCCGGTTCCTCGGCCTGCTCGAGGAGAAGTTCCTCGGCAAAATCCCAGCCGACCGCAATGACCTGACTCGTCCAGGTGATGCAGGTGCCTCGCCACAGAAAAGGAGGCCAAGCGCTATCATGATCGCGGCGTCGAGTGGCATGGACCTCGACCATCCGCCAATCGCGCTCACTCCGAGCCTTGCCGTACACTCGGAAACAGGGCTGTCCGAGGAGATGGAACCAGGAGGTGGCGAGTCGATCGAACATAGTATCATGGGGCTATGATTTGACCCACTGCTTCTCCTGAGCTACCTTTTCATTGGATGATCGAACGATCCAAGACGATGAGACAATGGTCATGAACAAGGTTCTCTGGTGCAGCCGAATTGCTGTGGTCGCCCTGGCGCTGATCGTTTCGCCTCGCTCCGCCGAGGCCGGCTGAGGCCCGCGATGCGCTCCGGGAGGGGTTCCCTCCCCAAAAAAAGATGGCGACTCGATCGAGAAACAATTGAACAACCCCCTCGTCGCGGTGGGAATGTTGGGGGCACTGGCCGTGGCAGTCGTGACGAGCTGCGTCCTCCCCCTGTTGCGCGAAATCTCCCGGAATAAGGATCGCCACAGGCAGCCCTGGGAAGTGTCCTGACACGGCCGTCCCTTCATTTTGCCGACACACCACCGGGAACCGAAATCGGTTCCCCCCGCCTCATCAACCCGACCCCATCACCTCGCCCATCTCGTTGAATTCGAGATAGTGCAGGTGGCGATAGATCTTGTTGCCCGCGAGGAGTTCCTTGTGGGATCCCGTCGCGACCATTCGCCCCTTGTGGAGGAGGTAGAGTCGGTTGCACGACCGCATCGTCGAGATGCGGTGCGGCAAGAAGATTACCGTCCGGCCGGGGAGGATGCGTGCGAGCGTGTCGTCGAGGAGGGCCTTCGTGTCGTCGTCCATCTCGACCTCCGGCTCCTCGATGATGAGTACGGCCGGGTCGCGGAGGATGGCGCGGGCGAGGGCGATGCGGTATTGCTGGTTCATACTCAGCGACTGGCCCAACTCGCCGATGGCGGTCTCGTAGCCCTGGGGCAGCTGCTGGATGAATTGGTGGGCGTGGGCCAACTTGGCCGCCTCGATGATCTGGGGGAGGGTGTAGTTCGCGTCCCCGCAGCCGATGTTGTTCTTGATCGAGTCGTGAAAGACGAGGTTGTGCATCATCACGATGCCGACCTGGTGGCGTAACGAGTCGAGCGTCACCCAGCGCAGGTTGTTCTTGTCGATGCGGATTTCGCCGCTGGCGGGGTCCAGCAGGCGCGGGATGAGGTAGACCAGGGCGTGCTTCTCGAGGTTGTCCGCCCCGACGAGGCCGATGCGCTGCCCGGCGGGGATGGAGAAGGAGACGTTCTCGAGGAGGAAACGCCCCGAACTGCCGTCGCGGAGGCTGACGTTGTCGAACTCGATCTCCTCGGCCAGGGGCGCGAGGAAGTTCGCGCCGACCACCTGCCCCACGTCGCCCTTCCGCTCGAGGAACGCGAAAACTTGGTCGGCGGAGTCCCTGCCCCGCTTCAGGAAACGGAGGCCGTCGAGCCAGTTCGACACCGGGCCGTATTGGCTCAGGAAGATGGCGATCAGGATGACGGCCCCAGAGGCAGACAGCCGTCCGTTGAGGACGAGCATCGCCCCGACGGTGAGCAGGACGAGGACACAGATCCCGCCGAGGAGGATGAGCGCCGGGCCGGCGAGGGACTCGCCACGGTAACGCATGCGCTGCGCCTCGTTATAGCGCGCGAGCTGTCGCTCGATGCGTGACTGGTTGAACTGGTCCATGAGGTAGCACTTCACGAGCCGCATGAGCATCAGGCTCTCACGGATGATCGTGAGGCGCTCCGCAGCGATCGTCGTCGCGATCCGGCTCTGCTTCCGGGTGGCGGTCACGAGCCGCAAGCCCACCTGCCAGACGACCAGCGAGAAGAGGAGGAAGGAGAGCGAGAGGAGCGTATCGACGAAGAACGCGAACGCGAGCAGCACCCCCATGAGGATCGGCTCGCGGAAATAGGTCGTTAGCCGGGCGAAGAGGGCGTCCTGGATCGCCTCGATGTGCCGCGTCAGCAGGCTGACCGCTTCGCTCGGCCCGAGCGCGCGGATGGCGAGCGTGCCCAGGCGGAAGGTGTGGTGGTAGACCGCGCGGCGGAGTCGGCTGGTGGCCTCGACGGTGGCGCGTGCCGCCATCTCGCGGTTGAGGACGATGAGGATCGCCCACGAGAGTCCGAGGATGATGACGAGGAGTCCCATCCCGAGGAGGTAACTCGGCAAGAGCTGTTGCTCACCCGCCTTGCTGTTCCACATCCAGGGGTTCCACGAGGCGATCCAGCTCAAGGGGGTCCACTTTCGGCCCGTGGCGTACTCGCGGACGACGAGACTCAGGACGCCCCGGTTGCCCGGATCGATATGCCAGCCCGAGCGTGTCTTGCTCGAGATGAATACATGATCGACGGCCGACTCGCCGACGCGATTCATTAGCGTGTCCCAGACGAATTCCTGCCAGATCGACTCCATCGCCTCGTCGGATAGCTCGGCGTAGGGCACTTTCGCCAACTGCTCCGCCTCGCCGGGGGGGTAGTTCGCGCGTTCGAGTAGTTCCCCGCGCTGGGCGAGCGAGAGGTCTTCCCACCAGAACTTTTCCATCTGCTGGAACTGTTTGGGAGACAGCTCGCGCGACGAGGGCACCCGGCCACGCCAGACCATCAGGTCGGCGAAGAGCCAGAGAACGACCAGCAGAGCCAGGGCCAGCAAAGTCGTCCCGACGGCGGCCGCATGAGCCAGCCACACGGCCCGCTTGTTGAAGTTGAGATACGCGCAGGCTTTGCTGTAGGCTGTTTCACTGCGTAGCGGGTCGTTCGCCACGTTGATCTCCATTCGCGTCCAGTGTTCAGTGTTCGGTTCAGTGTATCGACCCCGTTGGGGCCAAAACCAGCCAACACCGAACATTGTAGAGGAACACCGAACACTGCACACTGAACACCGAACACTATTGTCAAGCCAAATCCCGATCCTCGAACAGGATCAGGCCCAGCAGCAGCACGATGCCCGTGTAGAGGATGCCATAGAGCGACACGGCGGCGACGTACTGGAAGAATAGGCCCGTGGGCGGCGGGGCGTCG
>JANXSH010001224.1 GCA_025356615.1 Planctomycetia bacterium
CGCGATCTCGTCGATAAGATGCTCCCCAAGGGCAAGAAGCTCGGGGACATCGAGAAGGAGATCAACGAGGAGTTGGAACCCGTCACCTTCGAGGTCGAGGGCTGGAAGGTCCAGATGGAGTCGGAAACCGTCAAGACCGGCCTCGCACTAAAGAACGTCGTCGGCGTCCTCGAGGGGGCCGGCCCGCTCGCCAAGGAGACCGTCGTCATCGGTGCCCACTACGACCACCTCGGGTACGGCGGGCCCAACAGCCTCGCGGGCACCAAGAAACGCCTCATCCACTTCGGCGCGGACGACAACGCCTCCGGCACGACGGCCATGATGGAACTCGCCCGCCGCTACGCCGCCGTCCCCAACCGGCAGGGCCGACGCCTCGTCTTCGTCGCTTTTAGCGGCGAGGAACTCGGCCTATTCGGGTCGGCCCACTACTGCAACAACCCCGTCTTCCCCCTCGCGGAAACCGCCGCCATGTTCAACATCGACATGGTCGGCCGGGCCACGAATGACCCCAAGACGAAGCTCGACAAGATGCTCACCGAGGGGCACGGCACCGCGAAGCCGTTCAAGGCGATGATCGACGACGCCGCCAAGCGGTTCGGCTTCGTGCTGTCCTCGAAAGAGAGCGGATTCGGCCCGAGCGACCATGCGTCGTTCTGCGGCAAGGATGTCCCCGTCCTCTTCCTGTGGACCGGCAACCACGCCGACTACCACCGCCCGACCGACACGCCCGACAAGATCAATTTCCCCGGCGTGCGGCGCATCGTCGATCTGTCCCAGACGCTCGTCACGGGCCTGACGACGATGGACCGCCCCGCCTTCATCAAGGTCAAGGGCGGCGGCGGGACTCGCCCCTCGAGTGGCCCGCGCCTCGGCATCCGCCCCGGCTACGAGGAGGGAGTCGAGGGGCTGAAGATCGAGGGCGTCGTCGAAGGCGGCCTCGCCGAGAAGAGCGGCATCAAGACCGGGGACAACATCGTCTCCGTCGCGGGCAAGCCGGTCAAGAACATCGAGTCCTACATGGAGGCGATGGCCTCGACGAAGGTCGGCACGACGATCGAGATCGTCGTCGAACGCGGCGGGAAGAAGGTCACGGTGAAGGTGAAGCTGGAGTGAGCGACTCCGAAAGGAGCTAACCACAGAGGCACAGAGGACACAGAGAAAGGCACAGAACGAAGTCGGAGTGAATACAGGGCGTTGATACCCCTCCAGACGGATTTTCGGCATCGTTCGAGCAGACGGCGATGAGGGTAACGGCAGTAGGCCCCGCGAGCCGAGCGGGGCTGGTCCGGCTCGCGGGGCCTACTTCTGTTATCCCTCCGAAGAAGAGTACGCCCCAGACGCGCCTACTCGGTCGTCGTTGGGGGGGGGATCGTTTTGCGTTCGCGGCTCGTCGCGCGATTCACTCACTCGACTTGGTCTGCTGTTCCCCGTATCGTTCCTTGGGAGTTCCTCTTTCTTCTTTCCCTGAATGAGAGGGGTGCGTCTTCACGCGATGTAGAGTGCCCCGTTTCCGAGACCGCTAGAGGATTGTATGCGATTCGGCTTGTTGGGGGAGCATCCCGATGGCGTGGACCTGGCGGCGGCGCTGGTCGATTCCGGTCGGCATTCGCTGGCGGCGACGACGGGAGTGTTCTCTTCGGCGATCATGGCCCGCCTGGGGAATCCTGCTCGGGTCAGCGATGTCGAGGAAATCCTGGCCGACGAAGCGGTCGAGGCGGTCCTCGTCGCGGGGACGCCGGGAGTGCGGCCCGCCCTGCTCCGCCGGTCGCTCCAGTCGGAACGGCATGTGGTGTGCGTCCACCCCGCCGACGAGAAGACCGACATCGCCTACGAGGCCGCCATGTTGCAGCAGGACACGGGCTACGTCCTGTTCCCGCTCCTGCCCGAGGGACTGCATCCGGGCATCGCCCGCCTGTCCGGCTTCCTGACACGGCAGGACATCGGCCCGATCGGATCGTTCCGCCTCCTGACCTACGACCGGCACGCGACCGGCGAGGTACTCGACTCGATCGCCGAGGAGGGCGTCGCGCCGGCCTTCCCAGGGTGGGACATCCTCCGCCGGCTCGGCGGCGAGTTGGCCGAGGTGTCGTCGTTCGCCGACGGCGAGGAGCCTGTGGCCGGGTTGCCCGTGCTGCTCGCGGGCCGATTCGAGGCCGGGGGGTTGTTCCAGGTAACGCTCGTCCCCGGCCAGCCCGCGTCGTACTGGAGGCTCGTCGTGATCGGCACGCGCGGGCAGGCGACGCTGACCTGGCCGCAAGGCTGGAACGGCCCCGCCTTCCTGAACTGGCGCGAAGGGGGGCAGGATCGCGAAGAATACTTCGAGCGCTACGACCCCTGGCCGACTCTCGTCGAAGCGTTCGAGTGCGCCGTCTCGAAGCGGCCCAGTCCGCTGCGCTGGCAGGACGAGGTCCGCATGCTGGAGTTGGACGGCGCGGCCCGGCGCAGCACCGAGCGCCGCCGCGTCGATCTCATGGACTATCAGGAGGCGAACGAACAGGTCGGCTTCAAGGGGACGATGACGCTCCTCGGCTGTGGTATGCTCTGGGGCGTGATCGTCATCCTGGTTCTCTCGCGCTGGTATCCGTGGACGGGCTGGCTCATCCTGCCGCTACTGCTGGCATTCATGCTGTTGCAGTTCCTGCGCTACTTGATTCCTGCGAAGCCGGACGAGCCACCACCCGTTCGAGGGAAACCGGCAGGGTCCGAAATAGCCCGAGACGGGGAACAATAGGCCCCGCGAGCCGAGCGGGGCTGGTCCGGCTCGGCTCGCCTGACGTTCGATCACTGCTGTCAGAGCGAGAACAACGTAGTGCCTGGGAGGCTGACGCCCCCGGAACCGTCCAGGGCGATGACCTTCACGGAGTAGGTGAAGCCCTTGGGGAGCGAGGAGAGGAGGAACGCCGAGCTCGTGCTCGTCGCCGACGCGGTGCTGGTGAACGTCACCGCCCTCCAGCCTGCGGGGCTGCCGCCGCTCGCGGTCGTGAAGGTGGTGCTGATGACCGGCTTGTTGGCCGTCACGAAGATGTACGCCTACAGGGTGCCGGTGCCACCGGCGTGG
>JANXSH010001229.1 GCA_025356615.1 Planctomycetia bacterium
GGGACGCGCCCGCGAACGCCACCCCGCTCGATCCAAATCATCATGACGCCAATCCTAATCCTCAGCCTGTTGGCCGCACCCGGATATGCGGATTGCCCAGCCCATGCCCCACCGACGATGCTTCTCCAGCATCGTTCGTGCGATTCGGGTTGCAAGGCAGCCACGGAAGTCTACGTCCCCCAGGCGGGGGATCTCATTCTCTTTCGCAATCGGAACATCTTGGCGCGGGCGGCCTACTATATCTCGCTCTCGGGCAGTACGACTCACGTCGGCCTCGTGGTCGCCAAGCCGGACGGCACTCTGACCATGCTCGAGGCGATGCCCGGCGACCCCGTCATCATGGGGGATCTGGGCAGCCGGCTCACTCAATACTCGGGCAAGGTCAGCGTCCGCCGACGGAAGACCCCACTCACCGCCGAAGAGTCCACTCGGTTGACCGAGTTCGCCTGCGCTCAGGTCGGGAAGCCATTTCATCTCCTGGGCCTGCTCGTGCCGCCGGTGAGTTTCCCCTTCAAGTTGATTACCAAGCCGCTCGACCCGAATTGCCTGGATCGGTCCCGCTGGATCTGCACCTCTCTCGTCCTGCGTACCTGCATCTCCGCAGGCATCCTCTGCCCCGGCAAGATCAACCCCGAGGGTGCCTGTGCCTCAGACCTCGCGACTGATTTTTGCCTCGACCTGAGTTGCGGCTGGTGTACTCCGGTCCACATCGTCAAGTCGTGCAAATGACCGACAGCAACTGCGTCACAGTGGGACTTATGTGACGTATAATGTGGGGTAGACGAAGTTTAGCCGAGATGTTACGCACGACGCGATCGCTCCGCGTTGCGTCTCGGCTACACTTCCTTCTTCACCCCACATTGCTTTCGTTCCACGCCCCTTTCGGAGGGCAGATCATGTCTTCCTCTCGGCGGTCTCTTTTGCTGTTCGTGAGCGTCCTCCTCTTCGGTACGGTCGTCGGCTCTGCCCCGACGTATCGTCGGCAGCGGGCCGAGTCGATCGAGGGCTGGGTCTTCTTCAGTCCCAACACGCGGTCGGGACTGACTTACGAAGGCTCGATTCGAGGGCTTCTGTCCCCCGAACAGCAGCGCGGCAAGGTCATCGTGCCGGGGTTGCTCCACGACCTCGGCTTGCCCAGCGCCAAAGTCCACGACGCCATCGGCGACTGGGACGGCGGGGTGGAGAACAGCCTTCTGGTCCAGTTGCCCAACATCCGCGACCCTGCGACTCTCCGCTACGCCGCCGCCTGGCTCGGCCTCTCCTGTCGTCAACAGGCCGTGTTGCTCTTCCACGCGCGAGTCGATGGGAGCGATCGGCTCACGATCCTCGACGTGAAAGCTCCGGTGGACGAAGTCCGCCGCCGACTGGACGGCTTCGGCATCCGGGACCGGACACTGGTCGTCTCGGAGGACGGCTGCCGGATCTTCGTCGTGGATCCGCGTGGCGAGCAACAGGAGCGACTGGAACAGGCCGCCCGCTCTCTGGGTGGACGCATGGCGAGTCAGCCCGGACGCGCGGAGGTTCTCGCGGGATCCACCCGCGACGCCGCGACGAAAGAGTATCGAAGCGCAATGTGGACCTGGCGCGTGTCCGCGAGGCGATGAGAAATGGCAGGAGGCCCGGAGAACCAATCGGTCCTCCGGGCCTCGCGCTATTCACTCCCGCCCGGTGGGATCATAGGGGGATCATGCGGCTGAGGAAGAAGGCAGCGGCACTCGCCAGGACCGCGATCAGGGCGACCGCGACGGGGCCGAACCGCACCGCACTCCGACGCGGAGCGGCGTCAGGGGTGTCGTCGTCGAATGCCTCATGATGAGTCGGCTCGTAGTCCGCTTCGGGGGCCGGGGGCGGTGATTCGACAGGCTTCGAGCGGTGAACCTGTGCTGCGGGGCGGGCCGGGGCCGGGATGGCTGCGGCGACGCGGGCCGGGGCTGCCGGGCGGGGCGGCTCAGGGTCTCGTCGCCCCAGGTCGCTCGGACGAGCGGCCGGGGCCGGTTGCTGGCGTGCGGCAGGAGCCGGGGCGGCGGCGGAAGGTGCCCGCGCGGGCAACGGTTGGTTGGCGCGAGGCGACGGTTTCGGCGGCTCTTTGGCGGCCGGCGTCGGCGGGGCGATCCCGCCGATAGCGCCGCCTAGTTTGACGCGGGGCATCTGCATCGTCGGCCGGCGCTGAGTTGCCGGCGCGGACGGCTGGGAGAGCGAGCGGAGTGCTTCGATCACCTCGCCCATGCTCGGATAGCGTGCCTCGGGGGTCTTCTGCATCAACTGCTCGACGACCGGGATGTACTCCTCGGGGACGTGCGGGTTGATGTCGAGGACCGGCGTCGGCCGCTTGTGCTGGTGGCACATCATCTTCTCGACGGCGGTGCCGTCCGGGAACGGGTACTGTCCCGTGAGGCAGTAGTACATCACGCAGCCGAGGCTGTACTGGTCGCCGACGGCGTTGAGGTTCGTCGGGTCCATGATGCTCTCGGGGCTGGAGCAGTCCAGCCCGCTGTTGACCGAGTTGGCCGTGGACATGGTGTCCACGAGCGACTCGCCCTCGGTCTCGGCGAGCAGACAGCCGATGCCGAAGTCGAGGATCTTGACTTGCCCGTCGGGCTGGATCATCAGGTTCGACGGCTTGAGCAGGCCGTGGAACAGGCTCGCCTGGTGGGCCGCGTGAAGCCCCTCGGCGGTCTGGAGCGCGTACTGGATCGTGAGTTCGGGGGTGAGCTTCCCCTTCTCGGCGACGATCTTGTCGAGGGTCGTCCCTTCGACGAGCGGCCAGGCGAGGTAGTGCATCCCGCCCGCCGTTCCGACATCGATGAACGGCACCACCGACGGGTGCTGGATCTGCTCGAAGAGGCGCACCTTGCGGCGGGCGATGCGGACGTTCCACATGCTGCGGCGGGGCAACACCTTGACGGCGTACCAGTTCGTGTCGGTCTTCGAGTTGGCCTTGTAGACCGTACCCATGCTGCCGGACCCGAGCGCGTCCATGAGGGTGAACGGCCCGAGGACGAAGCCCTGCGTCTTGCCCTGGAGTAGGCGTTCCGCCTGGAAGTCGGTCAGGTAGTCCTTGCTGATGAGGAATTCGGACAGTTGGGGAGGCTCCGCTCCGGGGTTCTTGCTCAAGAACTCCCCGATCACCTGGTCGAGCTGACCGCGGTCGATCAGGTTGCTGCGGCGGAGGTCCCAGACGAACCATTCGCAAGCGCCGAGGTCGGTCGTCAACATGACTAAGGCATCCTTTGACTTCAGGGAGGGCCGGCGCGTGTCACGCGGTTCGCACCGGCAGTCGATCCACTGGACTGACCGTTGGCCGTGGCCCGGCTGCTCATGGAGTCGCGAGGGGACGGGTCATCGGTAACGGTCAGCGAGCGTACACCATGACAAAAGAATGGTACACGATTGTTATCGTGTCAACTGATACGATCGGGACAATCGGTGATTCTGGACGAAAGGGCGTCCGGGGACGGGGGCGACGTGTCGGAATGGGGGAGACTCGCAGGAACGGACGGGAGGGATGCGTCAGGCGCATCACCTGCTCAGGCGGGCCTTGGTTGTTCGGCCAGCCATTCAAGCGGGTAAGGTTGGTGATCCCACGCCTGGTCCGTGGTGTATACCTACCGGTCAAGGTAACGGTGGTAAGCGGTCATCGCCTCGAAGTGACTGCTGGCCTCAAACGTGGTCAAGAGCCGCGCCTCCGACGCAGGGTTCGGCGGAATCCCTCGCCCCTGGGACCAGACAGGCAGCAGGTGTTCAGCACCATGCCATCGCTGATCTCCTCCCACACCTCATCAATCAGCTTCGACACCCGGACGCCCTCCCCCGACGAACACAGTTTTATGGCACCCGCCGCTCGCTAGCAGTGTAAGGACTCCTACTCCCCGCGATTGTCGCCTCGTCGCGCCGGGGGCTGGTCGCGCCGGGGGCTGATGGCGTCTCAGGCCGCTACCTCGACGTAGACGGATGAACTGTTCGGCGGGGGCACCGGATAGCCGGCCAACTGCAAGCCCTCGATGTGGAACTCGATGGCCTCGCGCATATTCTGCGCCGTCTCTTCCCGTGTTCCGCCGGTCGTGACGCAACCCAGTAAGTCCGGCGAGTAAGCCGAGTAGCCGGTTGCGGTTTCTTCGATGATGACCAGATACTTGATCATGCTTTCAACCCCGCTTTCCTGAGAATGCTGTTGAGCGTGCCGGGAGCCAAATCGTCGCCCAGGTGCCCCGGTACCGTGACCAGGCCGGGCTTATCGGGTGCTTGTACTGGCGGTGACTACTTCTGGTTCTGTCCAGATACCACCCGTCTCGCTCGATCAATTTGATGACTGCCCGCACTTTCACGTCTTCAGTCTACCTTTGATTCGAGTCCGCCGCCAGTTAAGCTGCTCGCATCGGTACAACGAGAACGCTCATGTGCCTGGCCTGGTCAGGAGTCTGTGAAGTGTGAACTCCTCTGTGTTCGCGGGCCACGACTCGTCGTAAGTGTAGCCCTCCAACATGACGACCACCCCGCCGCGAATGAACAGCACGAAACCCGCGCCGTGTTGCAAGTTGGGAAACTCTACGGCGATGTCGCCAAGCGTCATGTCGGCCAAATCGCGCCGGACAGGGGCGTCAGGAGGAATGACGAAGTCGGTGAAAAAGCCAACACCGGTGAAACGTCGCTCGGCGATGGTGGCGTGCGCCAACTGCTGGCGAATCGTGTCGAGAGGTTCGCCTTGGCTTTCGAGGAGCATATCAATGACTGCCTGTTCGAGTGGCGTGCGCATAGTCGAGCGGCCTGTCTACGTCGTCTGCCATCCCAAATTCAGGGCGTTGACACGCCCCACTCGCCTACTCCCCCGCCGCGATCGTCACCGCCAGCGGCGAAACCCAGTGCTTGCTATCCGCGTTGTAGTACAGATACGCCCGGCTCGCCGGGCCGCGATACGCCCCCGGCACGCG
>JANXSH010001242.1 GCA_025356615.1 Planctomycetia bacterium
CGGGACGCAGAGCGTCCACGCGGCATTCCCACGCGGAGCGTGGGAACGAGAAGTAGAATCAATCCACATACGAAAACCCCGCCGAGTTGAGGATCGCATGACAATACGTCGCCAACGCCTTCGCGGACGCCGTCTCTCGGCTCGACTTCGCCCACTTGTCGTTCAGCTTCCGCAACGACTCCAGCCCCACCACTCGCTCCTCCTCGAGGGGAGGCCGACTCATCGCGATCCAGTAGACCCGCTCGACCTGCTTCGCCGGATCGGCCCCCGCCTCGCGGATCACGCGCGCGGCGAAGGAGTCGGCCAGCCGGTGGACCATGCCGTTGTTCATGAGATGGAGCGCCTGCGGGGCGACGATGGAGTCCCGCCGTTCGAGGCAGTTGGGGTTCATCTGCGGATAATCGAAGTTCTCCAGGTGCGTCGGTATCTGCTTGCGCGTCTGGCTGACGTAGACGATCCGTCGCCAGCCGCGATCGGTGCCGGTGGGCGTCACCAGGCCATCGCTGCGCGCCGCAACGGGATCCGCCGAGCCGAACCTCGTTTCGTCCAACCTGCCGCTGACGAGGAGGAGCGTGTCGTAGAGCGCCTCGGCGTCGAGGCGCACGAGGGGCATGCGGGAATAGAGCGCGTTGTCCGGGTCGAGCTTCACGCGATCGGCGGTCACGGCGGAGGTTTGCCGGTAGGTGGCGCTGGTCATAATCAGCCGGTGCATCGCCTTGATGCTCCACCCATGCTGGACGAACTCACGCGCCAGGAAGTCGAGCAGTTCGGGATGGGTGGGCGGTGTGCCCGCCTTCCCGAAGTTGCCGAGCGTCTTGACGATGCCCGTGCCGAAGTGGTGTTTCCAGAGCCGATTGACGGCGACGCGCGCCGTGAGCGGGTGGTCCGGGCGTGTCACCCAGCGCGCGAAGGCCAGCCTGCGCCCTGTCTTCTTCGCGCCCGGCCAAGGTGGCTTCACCTCGAACGGCGTCTTGCCGTCGGTCAGCACCGAAGGCACCCCCGGCCCGACGAGTTGGCCGGGATTCAGCGGATCGCCGCGCCGATAGAGATACGTCGGCGAAGGGTTGCCCCGGTCCCATAGCGCCTGGATGCGCGGCTCGGGCCGACGCTTCGCCTCGAGTTGCTTCTTGCGATCCGGCGACTTCTCTACGGTGATCGCCTTACGGATGCCAGCCTCGTGTGCCTCCCAGGCGCGGCGCTCGGTGGTCGTGACGTGGGACAGGAGTCGGCCCCCGAGGACATCCTCGCTGATCGGGCCGAGGCCAGGGCGGACATCGGGTTTGAGCCAGTCGTACTCGTCGTAGGCCCCCTTGAAGACGGCGACGAGGCGGTAGTAGTCGCGCTGCGGGATCGGGTCGAATTTGTGGGTGTGACAGCGGGCGCATTTCATGGTCAGCCCCAGGACCGCCGACCCTAGGACATCGATCTCGTCGGCGACGACCTCAAGGCGATCCGGGACGTAGCCGGTGATGTTGGCCCAGGTCGCGTCGGGTGCCATGCGCAAGAAGCCCGTCGCCACTAGGTTGTCGTACATCTCCGACGTGACCTCGGGGGCGTTCTCGTAGTCGGACAGCTCATCGCCCGCGAGCTGTTCCATCAGGAACCGCTCGTAGGGCTTGTCGGCGTTCATCGCCCGGACGACGTAATCCCGGTAGCGCCAGGCGTGAGGCCGGGGGAGGTCTTGCTCGCGCTTGCCCTCGGAGTCCGCGTAGCCTGCGAGGTCGAGCCAGTATCGCCCCCAGCGCTCGCCGTAGCGCGGCGAGGCGAGCAGGCGATCGACCATCCGCTCGTAGGCGTCGGCGGCGCGATCCGCGAGGAACGCCTGCACCTCCGCCGGCTCGGGAGGCAGCCCCGTCAGGTCGAACGAGGCCCGCCGGATCAGCGTCGCCCGGTCGGCCTCGGGGGCGAGAGAGAGTCCCTTCTTCTCCAGTTTTTGCAGGACGAAGGCGTCGATCGGGTTACGAACCCGGCCCGCGTCTCGCACGCTCGGCACGGCAACAGGCCGGACGGGACGGAACGCCCAGAAGGTGCGGTCCTTCTCGGTGACGAGCGGGTCGGGCGTCGTGGTGGCGATGTCCGGTTCGACGGCGGATTCGGGTGCCTTCGCCTCGATCCACCGGGCGAGGAGGTCGGTCTCGGCCTGCTCGACCGGCTTGACGCTCGCCTCGACGAGCCGATCGCGCGGGGGCATCTGGCCGGCGCGAATCTTCTTCATCAGGAGACTGGCGTTCGGCTTCCCG
The DNA here is from genome assembly GCA_025356615.1 of Planctomycetia bacterium. Taxonomy (GTDB): domain Bacteria; phylum Planctomycetota; class Planctomycetia; order Gemmatales; family Gemmataceae; genus JANXSH01. The sequence continues at coordinate 2,241 of JANXSH010001242.1, forward strand.
AGATCGATCGCCGGCCCCGATTTGCCTCCTCGCAGGATGGAATCGCGAGTCCGCAGATCCAGCCCCCCTTCCTTGCGGTGCATCCCATGACAGACCGTGCAGTGTCGCAAGAGGATCGGCTGGATGTCGTGCTGGGTGACGGCCGCTCGCGCGGGGTCGGCCTTGTCGTCGCCGGATTTGGCCCCCGCCTCGATCCAGCCTCGGACGAGCGCGACCTCGGCCTTGCTGAGGGGATCCTTCCTGTTGGGCGGCATCGCCCCGCTATGCACGTTCTCGTAGAGCAGGCTGTCGTCCGGCTTCCCAGGCACGACCGCCGGCCCCGTCTCGCCTCCCGCGAGGATGCCGGCGTGCGTGCGTAAATCCAGGTCCGCCCGGCGCACCTTCTCGCCATGACACCGCCAGCATTTCGCCTGCAACAGGGGCCGAATCTCCCCCACGAACGAGGGGGATTTCTCCTTCGCGGGCCGCCGGTCGGCACCCGAAAGAGCGACGCGCCCGGCCCCGGCCGTCAGGGTCAGGAAAAGGAGTGGGATGAGGAAGTATCGGCGAGCCATGTCAACGGACTCCGGCCCCGAGGGAGGGTGTCGGCGCGAAGCAGTCCCTCTCAGTCTATACCATCCCGACGATGGGAACCATGCGCGGAACAGGTTCCCGGATGATTTGCCGGATCGATGCGAACGCCCAGCAGGAACGGGCTAAAAACAAAAGCCCCGTTCGGGTCGAATCAACCCAGCACACCCGGCGTTTCAGCGCCCACCCGGCGTTGCCGTTGAATGGGTAGTCTGCCATGCGTCCCCGCCGATCGCAAGGGCGTGGTGGGTGTGACTACGGAAGTAGGCATTCGAGGGGAAATGCCCCCAAGCCCAGCGGTTGCAACCGCTGGGCTTCGCCTACATCCATAGTCACAGCCGGGCGTGGTCGAAAAAGGCCATTCGACTGGATCGGCTGGCCTTGCGGGGCCGATCAATGATGGGTATGTTCGTCCCTCCCGGAGGATCCGGGCGGCCGTGGGCATGGATGAGGTGGAAATGATCGATTGGCGACGCAGCCTGCGATGGATGCTGAGTCTGGGTGGCCTCGCGCTCCCCATCCTCCTGCTCTCCACAGGATGCTCGACCCTCAACTTCTTGCGTTCGCGCGAGAAGCCGATCGAGGAGAAGGTCGATCAGCCCTTATCGCCACGCCGGGCCGACACGTCTTCATTGCCGGGCCAGTATTCGTTCCGCATCGCGCCGTATGTGTTCCTGAGCGACTTCGAGATCCGCAAGGACCAGCCCCTTTTCCAGGAGTTGGCCCAACTGCGTGACCAGGTCTACAAGGAACTCCTCCTCCCGGCGGGGACGGCGGTCGTCCAGGTGTACCTCTTCGAGAACAAGGAGACGTACACCGCCTACATGAACCTCAAGCACAAGGATCTACCGCCCCGGCGGGCGTTCTTCATCGCCCAGCCGCGCGGCCTCAACGGCGAGGATCTGATCGTCTACACCTACTGGAGCGATCGCATCCGGCAGGATCTCCGACACGAACTCACGCACGCCCTCTTGCACAGCGTCATCCGCGACGTGCCCCTCTGGCTCGACGAGGGGATCGCCGAGTATTTCGAGCTGCCGCCCGAGAAGAAGTGCGTCAACGCCGACCACGTCGATCTGCTCCGGCGGGGCATCGCGAGCGGAGCCTACAAGCCGAACCTGGCCCGACTCGAGGGGTTGAAACAAGTCGATGAGATGAACCCGGCGGAGTACCGCGAGGCGTGGGCGTGGGTCCACCTGCTGCTCCACTCGGACGCCGAGGCGAAGACCGCCCTACTGAGTTACCTCCAACAACTGCGGGGGACGCGAGCACCCGGCGCGCTGGGGGAGAAGCTCGGCCAAGTGTTCGCCGACGCCAACAAGACCTTCGCGGACCACCTCGTTGGGCTAGAGGCACGTCTGACCCGCGAGAGGGCCGACGCGGACCGCGCCACGGCCAAGAAGTGATCGCGCTCCCCCTACCCAAATCGCCCCGACGCTGGTATACTACCCCATTCGAGCCTTCATCGGAGCGGGTATCATGGCGTTCGTCGATCGGGTAATCCTGTACGTCAAAGCGGGCGACGGCGGCGACGGCTGCTGTAGCTTCCGGCGCGAGAAATACGTCCCCAAGGGCGGGCCGGACGGCGGCTACGGAGGGGACGGCGGCGACATCGTCATCCGCGACGTGCCCCTCTGGCTCGACGAGGGGATCGCCGAGTATTTCGAGCTGCCGCCCGAGAAGAAGTGCGTC
>JANXSH010001295.1 GCA_025356615.1 Planctomycetia bacterium
GACGGTGCTACGCATCATGTCCGATAAGGCCCTCGTTACGCAGCGTACCGAAGGCCGGGCGTTGATCTACACCCCGGCCTACACCCGCGAGCAAGTCACTCGGCGGTTCCTGACCAAGGTGTTCGACGGCGCGGTCAACGACCTCGTGCTGACGCTCCTCCGCAGCGGCGAGTCCAGCGCCCAGGAACTCCGGGATCTGGAACAACTGATCGCCAAAGCACGCAAAGAGAAGCAACACGGACCTCGGAAGGAGGGGGAGTGAGATGTCGTGGCACATTCCCGTCTGGCTCTGGCTCGCCCACACCGCCCTTGGCGGCTCGGTGGTCTTCCTCCTGGGCTGCCTCGCCGTGCGCTTCCTTCGGCAACCCGCGCTTCGGCTGCGCGTCGCCGAGCTGACGCTGCTCGGCTGCCTGCTCGTCCCCTTCGCAAGCTCACTCCCGTTCCTGCCTCGCTTCTCGGTGGACTTGATCGGCTCCAATCTGAGTCCCTTGACTCCCGAACTCGAATCCGACTCCGTCGGCAGCTCGTCGGGGCCACCGCCCGGCCCGCTCGCCTCGTCCTTCTTGCGTCCTGAGTCATACCCTGTGGGCGATCCGAAGCCGACCTCGTCGGAGGCCGCCATCGTACCGATCGAATCGCCGATGCCCGACGTGCCCCGGGAGCCGATGGAATTGCCGTCTCTGTCGCTCGTCGTGGTAACAGCGTTCGCTGTCGGCACCGCCCTCTATGCGGGCCGGTGGTTGCTCGGCATGGTCCTGCTGGCCCGACTGCAAAGAAGTGCAGTATCCGTGCCGCCGCGCGTCGAAGCGCTGTTCGAGGGTCTCGCCGGGTCGGCGGGCCAACGGGTGAGACTGCGGATGAGCGACCGGATCTCCCTCCCGCTGACGTTCGGCTGGTGGCGGCCCGTCATCCTCCTGCCTGCGGAGCAGTGCGAGGGGGACGAAGAAGGGCTGCGCTACGGGCTGGCCCACGAGTGGTCGCACGCCGAGCGCGGGGACATCGGGCGCTGGCACCTGGCGACGCTCGTCGGCCTGCTGTTCTACTGGCAGCCGATGTTCTGGTGGCTGCGCCGGCAACTCCGCCTGGACCAAGACTTCCTCGCCGACGCGCTGGCCGCAGGTCAGGCGGAGGAGCCGGAAGACTACGCGGCCTACCTGGTGGGTGTGGCGAGATCGGCCCTGGACCGGCCCCTGGTCGGGAGCCTGGGCATCGCCGACCGAAGCTCGAACCTGTCCCGGAGAATCATCATGCTGTTGAACAACCGAACGCCGTTGCAGCGACGCTGCCCCGGCACCTGGAGCCTGGCCCTGGTCGGCGCGGCTATCGCGGTCCTCGGCCTCGTCGCCGCCATCCGCCTCGATGCGGGCGACGAAGCGAAGTCCAAGGATGTCCCCAAAGAAACCCCCAAGTCGAAGGGCGACCAGAAGGGCGAGACCCTAAAATACTTCGGCGTCGTGACGGACAAGGACACCGGCAAGCCGATCGAAGGCGCAACCGTGACGGTGCGCCGGTCTCTCTACGGCGACCCCGAGGTGAAGACCGCCGACCAGCTCGTCCAGGAGACGAAGCACAAGACGGACGCCAAGGGCAGGTACAAGTTCATCATTCCGGCGGAGCAGTCGTCGAAGCGCTACCTGTATATCGAACTCGATGTCGAGGGGCCGGGCTACGCCCCGCAAAAAGGGTTCGGCTACTCCCTGAGCATGATCCAGAAGAACGAGAAGCTCGGCGGGAGGCCGTTCTTCGAGTCCGTGACTCTGCGACCGGGCAAGGAGATCCACGGCGTCCTCGAGACGCCCGAGGGGAAGCCCGCCGTCGGGGTCAAGGTCTTGTCCTACTCGGTGACGACGAAGCGGTCGAAGGAGCGGTTCGAGTACGGCTCGTTCGCGGACACAAAGACTGACGCCAACGGTCGCTTCTCCCTAATGGTGGTGACGCCCGGCGACGCCGTCTACTGGGTTCTGCCCGCCAAGTACGCCCCCTCGACGCACGTCCTGAAGGCGGACCGGCGCGGCGACCAGGGCAAGCTCGTCCTCGAGAAGGGCATCGTCATGAGCGGGAAGGTGCTGGACGCCAAGGGCAAACCCCTGGCCGGGGTGTTCGTTCACGCCGCCAAGGAGGGCCGGGACGAGGCCCTGAATCAACTCATGGTCTCCGACCACATCAACCGGACCACGCCGACGAACGACAAGGGCGAGTTCACGTTCGGCCCCCTGCCCGCCGGGGCGTACAAGGTCCAGGCGCAGAAGTCCGGGTACGACCCGTCGGACGACACCTCGCGGCGCAAAGAGAAAGCCTTGACGGCCGTCTTCATGCCCCAGAAGGTCGTCCTGAAGGAAGGGGAGAAGGCGGATCCGGTCGAGGTCCAGGCGGTGCCGCACGTCGTCATCGAGGCCCAGTATTACGACAGCAAGGGAAAGAAGACCCGGGGCCACGCCCCGTTCCTCTTCGGGCAGATCGACGAGCAGGGGTGGTTCTCGGAGACGAGAGCGGACGCCGGCGGCAAGGTGCGGGTGCTCGTCCCACACGGGCTGACCAACACCCGGATGCAGATGATGAGCAACGAGCACGGGGCGCTCCGACACCGCAAGGCCAAGGGAGACCCCCTCGTCCGGGGGCGCGAACTGAACCTGGGCACGATCGAAGGCGACGTGACGGGGGTCGAGATCGTCACCTACAAGGCACCGATCCTCGTCGTGAAAGTCACCGCCAAGGCTCCGGGCAAGGCGAAGGGCGCTGCCGTGACGCTGAAGTACCCTCCCCAGAAGGGACTCACGGAAGGGTCGTTCATCGTCGCCGGGGGACGCAACTCGGATGTCACCTTCGAGCAGCAAGAGGACGGCCGATTCCGCTCGAGTCAGTTGCTGCCCGACGAGGAAGTGACCGTGACCGCCTACGCCGAAGGGCACGCCGAGAAGTCGATGAAGGTGAAGCTCGCCGAGGGGACGACGAAGGAGATCGAGATCGTCCTGGAACCGAAGTGATCGTGTGGAAGGGGAGGCGGGTGTGCGAAGACCTCACCCCCTCTCCTACAGAGCATTGGTATCTACACAAGAGAAAAAGTGAAGTCGGTGAGCGGCTGACCCCACCCCCCAGCCCCCTCC
>JANXSH010001308.1 GCA_025356615.1 Planctomycetia bacterium
TACACGCTCCCGAAAGATTTGCCACACCCCCCGGATCGTCCGTCTGGTGACGTGAATCCTTCGGAGGCATGTCCGGCCCCGTTGATATCGAGCTGGAAGCGTTCTCCCTGTCGCACGCCCAGGAGAAAGACAGGGCGATGACTCTTGTCTTCGCCCTGTCTTTCTCCTGGCATTCTGCCACTCATCCCTTCACGCTTACCAGGGACTTGCCGTTCGCGACGTGCGTGTCACTAGACGGGATCATCGTGATGTGGCCGAGCTTCAGCAACTCGTGAACCGGGACGGACGGCTCGCCGTGCTGCTCGCGCCAGAACCGCGCCAGGGCGATCTGGCCGCAACGCTCCTGGAACTGGGCCGGCGTCTCCAGCAAGCCCGGGAAGCGCTCGACGAACTCCAGCACGGCCGCGTGTTCCTCGGGGTATTCGCCCAGGATGCGCTTCGCCATCCGCCGCTTGTCCTCGACCTCCATGTAGGTCAGCTCGACCGCCTTGTCGATGCGGCCGGGGCGCGTGGAGATGAACTCCATGGTCCCGTCGGGCAGCTTACGCGGCTGGCCCAGGGCGGCGTCGATCTTGCTGATGTCGTTCGTCGTGATGATGGTGAAGATCCCGTCGCTCCGCTCCACACCGTCGATGCAGTTGAGCAGGCAGTCGAACGTCAGCGGCGTCTGCGGCATCGCCTCCTTGCTGTCGTCGTCGCCGCGTCGGGGCATCATCATCTGCATCGGCATCGCCCGCCGCGCGATGTTCTCCCGGCCGTGGAAGACGTTGTCGATGTCCTCGATGAGCGCGATGCACGGGACGTTGACCTGCATCTCGGTCCACGTCTTCATCAGCTCGTGGTTGCTCATCTGCGCGAGGTTGAACACCTAGATCGGCATGTTCAGATCCTCGGCGAACGCCCGCGCCAGGGCCGTCTTGCCCGTACCCGGAGGGCCGTAGAGCATCCAGCCGCGCTTCCACGGGATCGACCGCCCGCGATACCATTCGCGGTGCGACCGCCACAACTCGATCTCCTGGATCAGCTTCTTGATGCGGTCGGGGAAGATGAGGTTGTCCAGCGCCCGGCCCTCGTGCAGCGGTGCCTTGCCGAGCTGGTCCGGGGTGTGCGTCAGCAGCCGGTAGTAGTGCTGGCGGTACCACGGCAGGCCGTTCGACCCGGTGTCCCAGTCGTCCTCCTGCTCCTTGCGCGCGGGGATGTGGTGGATCACGAAGCGATTCTTCGCGTGCTCCTCGGCGCTGTTCAGCTCCCAGGTCATCTGGTTCGACTCCTCGCACGCCGCCTTGATGAGCGTCTCGAAGTCGAGCGTGCCGCGCAGGTACGTCAGCGTCGAAAAGACCTTGACGGGTCCGCCCGAGGTGTCCTGCTGCTGCTGCCCGTTGCGCGGCGTCTTCTTCTCCTGGGCGTTGCTGAAGACGAACGGCCACCAGCCGTTCCAGAACACGAGGCTGCGGTTGCCGAACTGCTCGTAGGCCACGAGGCCGTACCGACCGTTGCGGTGGTGTTCGTAGTCCGCGCCGAACATGCTGTCGTAGTTGCGGTAGCGCGGGTAGTGCTGCACCAGGTGCGAGATCATCGCCTGATGCGCGGCTTCGCTGGGGATCTCGACCCGGCGCACGAGCAGGCCGATGATGCGCCAGCCGAAGCCCTTGACGTGTTCCCAGCAGGCGGCCAGCACGCCGACGGCGGCCCCGCCGAATAGAAGATTGCGCAGATCCATGAGCGTCCTTTCGCCCTTCACGGGGCGTCGAGGAACCCTGCCCGATCAAGCGATCAGTTGAGGGTCATGCTCCTCTCCCAGAGTCCGTTGGGGGTGGACCGCGCTTTCAAAGGGTGACGGGAGGGAACGGCCGCCCGCGCGGTGGATGATGGTGAGTAGGCACCGTGGGATGGATCCCGTCGTCCATCGCCATTGTACAGCGGGAGTCAAGGGGAGGGAGAAAATGTGTTTAGATGTTCAGGTAGCAAGAGGAGAGGATGACGAAGACCAGGAATCGGGAAACTTGGAGAGTCACGAGTTCTGAACTCGTGCCTTCCTCATCGTCCTGTCCGTCTACCTGAAGTCGGCGTGAGATCAGGTAGACGGACAGACGACGCGGGAGACAAAGGGGGAGGATCAAGGGACACGCGAACGAACCTCCAACCCTCTGTCTCCACCTGCCCGCTGCGATGTGCCAGTCGCGTTGCGGGCAGCGGCGTGGGAGGACGGCGCCACGCCGAGTTGGCCCCTGACCAGGCCCGTCAGGGGCCGAGCCGGGCTTTCGCCCGGCTCCTTGATTCGTGAAGGGAGGATCTCATTCCCTCCGAAGGTTCTATACCTTAAAGCAGATCGCGTGCCAGACGCGATTCGGCGGCAAATTACCGTCGCAAGTCATTTAAGCGATAAGAGATGTGGAGTGTAGAATTGAAGAGAATCGTCGAAGGCAGAAGATGGAGGATGTCAGAAAAACTAACGAGGCGTCGGATTTCCCGACACCTCGTCTGGAGAATCGATTACTTCGCGTCGAGGCCGAAATCGCCCTTGATGTTGCGCCAGGAGCTGTGGATGTGGTTCGCGGCATTCTTGCCCGCGTCTGCCTGCTCGTTGACGAACTCGATCACGAAGGTCGGTCCCTGGATCCTATAGGAGTAGGGCTTGCCAGCGACCGCCTCGCTCCCGGCGTAGGCGAAGTGGATTTTATCGAAGCCCGCCTCCTTCATCTGGGCGCGCTCGTAGTCGGCGACGGCGGTCGGCATGCGGTCGGCGTAGGCGTCGATCAGCTTCTGGAGGGCCACCTTCTGGGGGGCAGTCATGTTGTAGGCGGTCAGGCCGACGGGCTTGCCGACGCCGGGGGTCTTGACGGCCTCCTCGATCTCGGGGAAGAGCTTGGCTTGCTTCGCGATGTCCTTCTGGTCGTCGGTGAGTAGCTTGACGAGGGCGCGGAACTGGTCGATCGATTCGGGCAGCGGGCGCAGTCCCTTGGACTTGCCCGCCTTCACCTCGGCGGGGTTGGATCCGAGGAAGAACGGGGTCGCCGAGACGATCTTGCCCGCATCGACGGTGAAGTTGAGCGAGAGGTGATGCCCTTCGACGCGCCAGCCCCATTTGCCGGTCTTGGTCGGCTTGCCGAAGACGGTGAAGAAGTACCATTGCGGGTCGCGGACGGGGCCGCTGCCCTTCTCGAAGTCGGCGAGGATCGATTCGAGGCTGATGATCGTGGTGACGTTCTTGTACCCGTTCTCGCTCGTCCCCGCCTTCAGGAGGGTGTGGGCGAGTTTCTTCTGGTCGTCGGTCATGTCGGCCAAGGGGAGGCCGAACCGGGTGGACTTCTTCGCCTTCTGCTGGGGCGTGAAGAACCAGCGGAAGCGTTCCTTGTCGTCGAAGTCGAACGCGGCCTTCTTCGCCTGCCCGCCGTCGAGACCGCCGAGGAACTTGCTGGCCGCGTCGGTCATCTTCTGGCCGGGCGTCTCGACCTCGCGCGCGAGGAACGCCGTGCCGGCGACGGAGCCGAGTACGAGGGTGGCGACAAGGAGGCGGGAAAGGGACATGAGGAAACTCCGTCGTGGATGGAGGGCGACTGGAAGACCCTCACCCCGCGATCGTCCGCGTCGGTGAGTGGGCCGCCCCCGGCGGGCTGGTATGGGTCAAGAAGACGAACTGGCGGTTGCAGATGCGAATCTCGTCGCCCGGCTTCAAAGGCGTCGGGCCGGGGATGCGAGCGCCGTTGAGGTACGTCCCGTTCTTCGACGCGGTGTCGTGCAGCACGAAGCTGTTGTCGTGGTGGACGAGGATGGCGGCGTGACGGCGGGAGACGTAGAGGTCTTCGACGACGACATCGTTGTCGCCGGAACGTCCCATCGTGTTGAGGCCGACCTTGAGGGGGTAGATGAATTCGCGATCGAGGAGCCAGAATTCGAGAGAGGGGGCGGGCGAGCCGGGCTTGTGTTGGATGAAGGTGTTGCCGATGGAGGAGTCTTCTTGCCGTTTCTTCTCGGCGAAGACCGTCTCGTTACCCCGCGAAGCCAACAGAGCCTCCCGCGCTTGCCGGTAGTGTTCCCGGCGAGACGAGTCGAGGTGGAGGCTATTGAGACGAGGATCGCCCATAGGCCAGACTCACGATCGGGAGGGGATCGTTGCGACGATCTGCATATTCTATTAATAGTACGTCAAGAGTCCGGGCGTCAACGGAGAAATTCAGAAATCCCGTCGCCCCGCCGAGCGACAGGCCCCGACCCAGGCGTCGGAGCCAGCGCAACCGTCATGATTCGAAGGAGATATCGACGATCTGATACTTCAGGGTGCCGCGCGGCACCTTGATCTCGACCTTCTCGCCGACCTTCTTGCCCAAGAGTCCCTGGCCGCGAGGACTCGTGGTGAGGATCTTGTTGTTGTCGTAGTCCTCGTCGCCGGGGCCGACCAGGACGTAGACTTCGTGTTCACCCGAGTCCAAATTCTTGATGCGAACGCGAGCGCCGAAGACGACCGCGTCCTTGGGGAGGCTACCCTGCTCCACGATGAAGCTGTGCGCGAGTTGCTCCTTGAGCGCGTCGATGCTCGCCTGGAGCATGCCCTGGTCCTCGCGGGCCGCGTGGTACTCCGCGTTCTCGCTCAGGTCGCCCAGGTCGCGGGCGGCGGCGATCCGCTTCGCCACCTCGATCATCTCCACGTTCTGCTTCCGGTCGAGTTCGGACTTCTTCTTCTCGAAGCCTTCCCTCGTCATCGGGACTCGTTCTGTCACCATGGCCTAACATTCCTGTTGATTCCGCGTGTCAATTGCCAGGGTCGGAGGGGTTACGCCCGCATGGCGTCCGGCTCCGGCCCACGTTCCGAGGACATCCTTTCGGGGAGACGGCCCGGATTCTCCGCCGCAAAGGACTCACCGGGAGGGGCGGTTAGGCCCCTCCCGGTGTTCTGTTGCTTATCTTCGCTCTCGGTACGCGCCTTGTAAAGGTGGATTCTACATATTCCCGCGTCCGTCGCCCTGATACTGACTGCGCAGGATCTCCCGTTTCCCGTCCATCTCATGGATCGGCCAGCCTTGCACCCGCCACCCGCCCTCGTGGAGTACGTGCGGTCTACTATAGCGATTCACCGTCTGCCGACATCGCTCCTCGGGGTCGGAGAGTACCTTGCCGACGCGAAAGGCGTTACTCCGCCGCCTCGTCACTCGGTCGTCGTCCACGATCGAGATCGCGACCGGCTCCGCCAGATCCAGCATCCGCCAGGCGACGGCCTCGTGCCCCGCCGGTCGGAACCTCGGCTCGAGTTCGAGGAGATCCCATCCGAGTTCTCGTCCCA
>JANXSH010001319.1 GCA_025356615.1 Planctomycetia bacterium
TGGACGCCTCCGGCAACGTCACGAACGACCGCCGCATCGACGGCGCGCTGCCGACCCTGACGGCCCTGCTCGACGCCGGGGCGGCGGTCCTCGTCATGACCCACGTCGGCCAGCCCGAGGGCGAGCCTACGTCGGCGGACTTCCGCGCCAAGAATTCGCGCCTCGCCATCGCGAAGATAGCCCAACGCTTCCACCAACGCCTGAATCGGCCCGTGACAAGCGTCGATTCTGTCGTCGGCCCGGAAGTCGCCGCCGCAGCTGCGAAGCTCGAGCCGGGCGAGACGCTGGTCCTCCAGAACTTGCGATTTCATCCAGGGGAGAAGGCGAAAACCAAGGAGTTCGCGACCGAACTCGCCGCCCTCGCGGACTTCTACGTCAACGACGCCTTCGGCACCTGCCACCGCTCGGATGCCTCGATGGTCGCGGTGCCTGCGGCGTTCAAAGCGGCGGGCAAGCCTCGCGTCGTCGGTACGCTCGTCGCCAAGGAATTGCAGATCCTCGACACGCTTCTCTCGAACCCCGGCCGGCCCATGCTCGGCCTGCTCGGCGGGGCCAAGGTGTCCGACAAGATCGGCTTCATCAAGGCGCTGCTGGGCCGGGTCGATCGCGTCCTGATCGGCGGGGCGATGACGTATTTGTTCATGAAGGCCGAGGGCCGGGGCATCGGCAACTCGTTCTACGAGAGCAAGACGAAGGAAGGCCAGAAGTCGCCGATCCAGCTGGCCCAGGAGATCCTCGCCTTGGGCAAGGGCAAGATCGTCTTGCCGATCGATCACCTCATCGTGACCGATCTTGCCTCGCCCCAGAGCGCGCGTGTCGTCGCCGGCGACGTCCCCGACGGCACCGCCGGCGTGGACATCGGCCCCAAGACGATCGAACTCTATCAGCAGGAGATCGCGAAGGCGGCAACGGTGGTCTGGAACGGCCCGATGGGCAAGTTCGAGGACGAGCCGTACAGCAAGGGCACCCGGACGATCGCTGCGGCGCTCGCTTCGTCCAAGGGGACGACCGTCGTCGGCGGTGGCGAGACCGCCGAGGCCGTCGAAGAGTTCGGTCTCGCAGAGAAGATGACGCACGTCTCGACCGGCGGCGGAGCGTTCCTGGAGTACGTCGAAGGGACGCCGTTCAAGGCGCTCGGAGAGATCGACGACAAGTGAGGATCTGTTCGAGGGTGTGAGTACAGAAGTAGGCGAAGCCCACCGGTTGCAACCGGTGGGCTTGGGGCAGCGCCTCACTCGAGCCTACTTCCGTACCCATACCCTCTGTTCGAGAACAACTTCCCTATTGAATAATGTGGCCTCAATGATGCGGAGCCGTTCCCAATGCCCATGCAACGAAAGAGCCTCGGGCGACTACCCGAGGCTCTTCGACGTTCACTCGTGACTCATCCGGTTACGCAGCCACGGCCTGCTTCCGGCGTCGCAAGCCGTATCCGGCCAAGCCAGCGATGCCGAAGCCGAGCAGAGTGAGGGTGGCGGGTTCGGGGACGGCCGTCAACGTAAATTCCCCATTGGCAATGAAGGCCGTTCCAAAATCATTCGGGGTCGGGTTCACTGGAACCCCGAAGTTGTCGGCGAAGGTGTAGGGGCTAGCAGGCCCGTTGCTGAAGATGTTGACTTGCGAGGGGTCGCTGGCGGTGGTGGTAAACGCCAATCCGCCGCCGGTGATGAGCGGATCCTGACCAGGCAGGAGTTGATTGTCGTAGAAGAAGAAATTGCCGGGGGTGTTGCCGCTACCCGGAATTAGTGTGATGGGGCCGGTGTAGTTCGGCTCGCTGACCGTGGCTGAACCACTCGTGGCCGTGAATGTCCCGTCCCCGTTGGAGGTAGCATCGAGAACGCCGGAGACACTGACTCCAGAGCCAGTGAAGGTGAAATCGAACAGCTGTCCCGCCTTCGCCTGCCCCACGCCGCCGAGCAGCAGAGCCAGAGCAGCGAGAGTCAGAATCGCACGCTTCATCATCCCATTTCCCTTCGTTTGTGCAGAGTGTACATGGTGGTGGGCGAATCTGGCGATCCGTCGAATACACCAATATCGGAAAACTACGGACTGGGGGAAAAAAAACAACTAGATTTTTTATAAATGTGCGCGGAATAGGTGGAATAGGTAGAATAGACGGACTAAGCTGCTCACGCAGTTCGGTGGGTCGTCCCTGGCTGGAGTCAGCACGAGCCGCACTGTAGCCCGACATGCAATGCAGCGAGTCGCTTCCCATGCCAGAATCCCTCGACGCCTCGGGATGCTCTCGCATGGACAGAAGGCGACGAAGGAGCGACAATACCATCCTTCGCTGCCGAATCCTGATGGACATCGTCTGACCCCGAGGCACGGATGCCCGCACCCGCACTTTCGCTGATCGTCCCGACGCGCGGCCGGGCCGACTCCCTGTCCCGATTCCTCGACAGCATCGCGTCCACGGCGTCCGACCTCTCGCGAATCGAGATCGTCCTCGTCGTCGATGACGACGCCATCCCCACTCTGTCTGACCCACGGTTGCACCTCTCATGGGCCGTCGGGCCGCCGGGCCGGACGATGGGGGCGCTCGACGCGGACGGCTACGCGGCGTCGCACGGCACCTTCGTCATGCTGCTCAACGACGATGTCGTCGTCCGAACGCCGGGCTGGGACGACCGCATCCTCGCCGCCGCGCGGCACTTCATCGACGGGGTCGTCCTCGTCCACGTCAACGACACGCTGATGGGCCGAAACCTCTGCACGTTCCCGCTCGTCTCGCGCTCGCTGTGCGAACTCATGGGAGGGATTTGTCCCCGCGAGTATCTGCGATACTGCATCGACGACCACATCGAAGACGTTTTCAACCTCCTCGCCTTCCTCGGCGAACGTCGGACGATCTACCTCCCCGAAGTCGTCTTCGAGCATACGAACGCCGTCGAGATGGCCACCGGGGTCCGCGAGTACCACGCCGAACCGCGAACCCTGGCGCTCGACGGGCCTCGATTCCTCGCCCTGTTCGACGCACGCAAGCGCCTCGTCCTCGACCTGCTCGACCTCGTCGCGCCGTCGGGATCGCATCAGCGGCGAAAATCGGCCCTCGCGGCAGTCACCGACCCCGTCGCGCTGCGCGTGCCGACGCGGCAGATCGTCTCGTCGGCGATTCCGCTAC
>JANXSH010001341.1 GCA_025356615.1 Planctomycetia bacterium
GGGACGCCGGTCCCACCAAGCCGTCAATCGAAGGTTTACGGACCATTGACAGTAGTTTCAAGGATGACGGGAAGGCGCTAGTACGACCCCACCCCCCAGCTCCTACCCTAACCCAAGTTCAACACTCACCTGGTCAAAAAGCCTAGTTCTTCGCCGCAAGTCCCTATTTGGCAACGCGCGTTTCCCGAAAACGCCTGTAGTGTAGAAACTTTCACTCTGGCCTCGAGCGCTCCCACCCCCCAGCCTTCTACCGGCCGGCATGTTCCTACGCCGATTGCATCAGACTCGGAATGGTCGCACCTACCCCTACTTCTCCTGGGTGGAGACCGTCCGCTCCCCCACCGGCGCCGTCCGCCAACGCACCATCTGCTACCTCGGTCGGCTCGACGACCTGCTTCCGCCCGACTGGCTCCGCATCGCCGAACGGCTGCCCGATCCCGCCTGGCTGCCGCGCCTCCAGCAGGAAGTCGGCTCTGTGCCGTCGCCGACCTGCACCGGCGCGGTCGCCACGGTCGAGGTCATTCCGACTTCCATTTCCGGGCGGCATCCTCGTCGGCTCGGCGATGTCTACGTCGCCCTCCGCGCCTGGCAATATCTCGGCCTCGAGCGCCTCCTCCAACGACTCCTGGGAACCGTCGCCACGCGCGTGCCCACGGCCCACGTCGCCGCCCTCATCGCCGTCAACCGCCTGGTCGATCCCCGCAGCGAACGCGGCATCTACTCCTGGATACCCCGCACCGCCTTGCCCGAACTGCTCGACTTCCGCCTGGCCGGCCTGTCGCTCGATCATCCGTACCGCTGCCTCAGCCTCGTCGAACCCCTAGCAGACCATCGAAAACCACCCGGCCGAGTACGCACGCGATCTGTTTCACTCCCGGAACGATCTGCTCCTGTACGACCTGACGAGCACCTATTTCGAGGGGCGTTTGGGTGACGATCCCAAGGCCCAGCGGGGCTATTCCCGCGATCATCGGCCCGATTGCAAGCAACGGTGCATCGGCCGGGTCGTCAACCGCGATGGCTTTCCCCTGGGCTATGAATCTCTGCCAGGCAACCGCGCGGGCGCCACGCCCCTCTTGCCCATGGTCCAGGCCCTCGAGAGCTTCGCTTCGGCCCTTGCCCACGCATCCTCTGCTTCGACCGAGGCATGGCCACCGAGGCCAATCTACGCGAACTCCGCCGCACGAAACGCGGCGATCCGTGTGGCAGTCGCCGTGCGGTCGTAGGCCGGCATCTGCCGATCATTCGGAGCGGCCCCTGGACCGTGGTCCGCAGTTCCGCCACCGAGCAACCCCCCATCGAAGTTCACGGACCGCCGAGTATCACCGCCACGGACGAGCCCACGGAACGTTGGCTGTCGTGCCGCAGTGCCGGCTGCCGGCTCGGGGAACCGCAGATGTACGACGGCCGCCTGACCAAGGCCCGCCAACGGGTGGCCAAGTTCCGGCAGCAAGTGGTCGTGGGCACCTTCACGACGCCCCACGTCATCCGGGCCAAAGCCAAGAAGGCCGTGGGCCGCCCCCACGACCTGCGAGGCATTTTCACCCTCGGACTGCGCCGCGCGAACGACGGCCAACCGTTACACGTCGCCGAGAGTGCTACCGCCCTCCAGGACGAACGCGATCTGCAAGGCGTGTACTTGCTGCGGACCACCGTCGCCGACCTGACGCCCGGTGATCCGTGGGCCATGTACATGCTGCTGACGCGTGGGGAGGCGGCCTTCCGCCGTCTGAAAACGGACTCGCCCATCCGCCCCATTTACCAGCACGAAGGAAACCGAGGCGATGCGCAGGTACTGTTCGCGGTGCTGGCGTAGGCGCTGTCGATAACCATCCAGCTACGCTATCGCCGGCACGGCGGCGACCGGACCACGCCGGCGTTACTGGAGATGCTGCAAGGGGTCCAACTGGCCGAACTGTCGTATCAGACCAGCGATGGCCATCGGCTGCGTTTCGAGCGGGCCTCGGTGCCTTCGTCCGCACGACGAGCGATCCTGGCAGCGCTGGGCGGGCCGATTCCGGAGCGTTACCTGCCCCCTAACACTACGGCGCTAGTGCGTCGTGTCACGACGCGGTTGATCCCGATGTAACATAGGAGGGACCGAGTGCAACGTCCCTGGGCCGCCAGACCCACCTGAAAGGGAAACCCGTAGGGGAAAGCAGCATGTCTGGAAAGCCGGGATGCCGTAAAACCGCCAAGCGGCACGTCCGGCGAGGCTCGGATGGCATGG
>JANXSH010001350.1 GCA_025356615.1 Planctomycetia bacterium
GAAACGCCTTGAAATCCTGCCTCTGGAACGAGATAATCACTAGAGGAAGAGTTTAGAAACCAGGCGTATCCGTGACAAGGTTTCTAAAGATTGGTTCTTTTGTTGTCGATGCGCCCGTTTGGCCGCGACGCTACCTGGATCGCGCTGGGTGGGGCAAATCTTTCGGGAGGGCCATACGAGCGGAGGACTTAGCCCGACGCGCCAGCGAGGGATGGCTTCCATGTCCCCTGAAGTGCCCTGCTTCCCTCGCTGGCGCGTCGGGCTAAGAATTCCCCAGCCGATTGCCCCTCCCGTATGTTTTGCCACACCCAGCGCGATCGCTATCACGTTGCATCGCGGCTAAACCCTCACACCCCATCACCATCCGTAGAATTTGCGGTCTGAAGGCGACGAACTACGACGCCGCGATCGGCGACAAGGGAGGTGCTTCTTGTCCAGGGTGCCCGCCTCATCAGACGGAGCCGTACTCGAACAGGGAGGCTGGCCCGAACCCGTCCGGAATCGTCGAGCGAAGCGACTGTTTCTCAGGGCGATGGGGATCCAGGAGAGGGTGCGCAGCGGGAGAGAGATTCTCCTGACCTTCGACGACGGGCCGGACCCGTCGGTGACTCCGGCGGTGTTAGAGGCTCTGCGCGAGGCGAAGGCGCGAGCGGTGTTCTTCGTACTCGGGAAGCAGGTCGAAAAGTATCCCGATCTCGTTCGACGAACGCAGGATGAAGGGCATATCATCGGCAACCACACCTACACGCATACTGCCTATGGGCGATTCACCCTCTTCGAGTACCTCGAGGACGTGAAGCGCTGCCAGGAAGCCGTGGCGAAGGTGCTTGGCCGGTCGCCGACCTACTTCCGGCCTCCAGAAGGGCGACTGACCGTGGGCAGCCTGTCCGTCCCGCTCCTGTGTGGCCTGCACACCATGTACTGGTCCCTCGACCCGAGGGATTTCTCCCTGGAGACGAGTGAGCAGGCGAATCTCTGCGCCGATCAGCTCGCGGCCCAGACCAGGCCGGGCGACATCCTCCTCCTGCATGATGTAAACCCGGCCCTTCCCCGAGTGCTGGCGCGTCTCTTGCCGCAGCTCCGTGAGCGCGGGATGGATTCGAGCGAGAGCGTCAAGCGGCTGGAGTCGAGAACGCCTTATCAGAAGTGATATGGTCTCGGACTCGTTCGGCCAATATCCTAGGCTTCCTCTGTGATATCCCTGGGTCGCTAATTGCACATGCGCCCGTATGCTCGTGTCATTCATCATCCCAGCACTCAATGAAGAGCGCCATCTCGCACGGTGCTTAGGGTCGATTCTCGCGCTCGAACGCCCGGCGGAAGTAACGGGTGTGGAAATCCTGGTCGTCGATAACCAATCGAAGGACCGGACCAGCGCCATCGCGCAGGAGTTCGGCGCGAAGGTCGTGACGGTCCCGCCCGGCCTCGTGTCGCGCAGCCGCAATGCCGGGGTGCGCGCGAGCGGAGGACGATTGCTCGCCTTCCTCGACGCGGATTGTGAAATCTCGAGCGATTGGTTGACCCGTTGCGCCGGACACGTCATCCAGTCCGAGGTGTTGGCGGCAGGCACCGGCATGGCCGCTCCCGCCCCCACCGCTCCGTGGGTCGAGCGATGCTGGTATACGATCGCCTACAAACGCCCTGTTGCCGAGAGCGAGCGCGTCGATTGGCTGATGAGCTTCAACCTGCTGGTGCGTCGGGAAGCATTCGTGCAGGTGGGCGGATTCGACGAATCCCTCGTAACCTGTGAAGACAGCGACTTCGGCTACAAACTGGCGGCGCGAGGCCGACTCATCCGAGACCACGTCGCTCGAACGGTCCATCACGGCGAGTCCAAGAACTTGAGCCAATTCTTTCGTCGCGAAGCCTGGCGCAGCCGAGGTAATCTGCCGATGGCCTTCCGCCACGGCATGATGGCGCGCGAACTGCCGAGCCTACTCGGCCCCCCCGCTTTCGTCGTGGCCCTGCTCGCTGGGTTAACCATGATGGCGCTCGCCTTTCTGTGGCCAACTCTGGCCTGGACCGGCGTGTCGCTCGTCGTCGCAGCCCTCTTGCTGCCGGCCACGGTCCTTCTGGGGAAGCGTATCTACCCCACTCGGCCCGGCATGTTCTTCGCCTCATGGGTTCTCTTCTCCGTGTACCTTTTCGCCCGGTTCGTGGGGATGTTCTTACCCATCGGGCGCGTCACCGACCGATAGCGGAACGAGGATCGACTCGAATCCTCTACGTCTCGAACTGCCCTCGGCAAGGAAGGCTTTTCAGGGAGGATTCGGACTCCATCGAAAGAGGACGAACCAGACCGCCAAGGCGGGCAGGAGGCAGACCGCCTCGACTACCCTATACGCGGCGACCTTTGGCAAGAGCCTTCGGCGAGTAGAGGGAGCGCGGGGTATGGATCGCGCGACTGTCATGATGCACCCTTTCGGACCTCGGCCACTCCCACCTAGCCTTGTAACTGCCGAAGCATACGTCATGGCAGACAAGGAGCAAGGCTCACCAGAGGTATATTCCCTCGTGAGCCTTGCTCCTCGTCTCACTCGTCGAACGCCTTCATCAGCGAATCGAGGGGCTGGGCGGGATGATGGGCAAAGACATGGGCTTCGGTGGAGGTACTCCGTACCCGTGGTTGATAACTTCCATCTGTTGCGACTGATCCTTCGTGTCCTTCGGATCCTTCGTGTCCTTCGGATCCTTTGTGTCCTTCGGATCCTTCGTGTCCGATTTGGGGAGTTTATCCACCTTCGGCTTGGGTTTGGGCAATTCGTCCTCCTTGGCCGGAGCCGGGAGGGACTCGTGCGGAGCGAGTGGCACGCCCCTAGTGGGGACGGGGGCACAGAGCGAAATCGTCTGGCAGTGGGAGTAGTTCGCCGGCATCGCGTGCCCCCAACAGGTGGCATAGTAGCGGATGGAGCAAGGGTCGCATACCGGGTGTCCTTCGCCAATGAACCCGATCGGATGGCACTGCGAGGTATTCACCTTCACCGGTGCGGTGCAGTGACTGCACCAACAAAACCAATCGCCTGCCTGAGCCGCGCTGCTCGCGACCAAGAGGGCCATGCCACCGAGGGCGATCACGAGTCCGGAACGACACTTCATGTGCATGATCTCCACCTTCCCTGGAAAAGGAGCGAGGCGTCGATGAAAGACCATCGACGCCTTGCCGCGACAACTTTCGAGTGCCGGCCTCATCTCGCGGACTCGACTGCGTGTGAATCTTTAGGCGAGCCGGGGGCGTTAGCGACCGGAGTTTTCCGTGTCAGCGTGTT
>JANXSH010001364.1 GCA_025356615.1 Planctomycetia bacterium
GACACGCTCTGCTTCGCGTCGCGGCTAAACGATTCCTGAAGAAGTAGATAGCAAACGTGAGCCTTCCCGCCTCGAGGGCGGGGCATCCAATCACCTTGTCACCGTGTCACCTTGTCACCTTGTCTTCCCCAGAGACTCCGCGCGACCGCCGAGGTGTTTGCCGAGGAACGACTCCGCGACGGCGAAGAACTTCATGCGATTCACCGGGCGGACGAAGCCGTGGCCTTCGTCCTCGAAGAGTAGGTACTCGACGGGTTTGCCTGCCTTGCGGATGGCGGCGACGATCTGTTCGCTCTCGGCCTTCTTGACGCGCGGGTCGTTCGCGCCCTGGGCGATCAACATTGGGATCTTGATCTTGTCCGCCGAGAACAGCGGCGAGCGCGACTTCAAGAACGCCTCGTCTTCCAGATCGCCGACCCGCAACGTGAACAGGTTCTTGAGCGGCTCCCAGTACGGCGGGATCGACTTGAGCAGCGTCACGAGGTTCGACGGCCCGACGATGCTGACGGCACAGGCGAACGTGTCCGGCGTGAACGCCGCCCCGGCGAGGGCCGCGTACCCGCCGTAGGAGCCGCCCATGATGCAGACCTTCTTCTCGTCCGAGTAGCCCTCCTTGACGGCCCAGGCGACCGCGTCGATGAGGTCATCGTGCATCTTCTTGCCCCACTCGCGGTCTCCCGCGTGGAGGAACTTCTTACCGAAGCCCGTCGAGCCGCGGAAGTTGACCTGGAGGACGGCATAGCCGCGGTTCGCCAGCCATTGCGCCTGCCCATCGTAGCCCCAACTGTCGCGCGCCCACGGCCCGCCGTGGACGAGAAGGACGGTCGGCAGTTTCTTGGCCGGGATGCCGACCGGGAGCGTCAGGTAGGTCACCATCTTCAGGCCGTCTCGGCTCTCGATCGTGACCGGCTTCATCGGGGCGAGCGTGTACTTCGCCAGGGCCGGGTTCGCGGTGAAGAGCTTCGTCAGTTTCTTCGTCTCGCGCTCGTACAGGTAGAACGTCGTCGGGGTGATATCCGACGAGTAGGCGACGACCCACTTCTTGCGGGCGCGGTCGGTGCTGGTGATCGACGGCTCGCCCTCGGCCCCCTTTTCGAGCGCCTTCAGGTCGGCCTCGATCTCCTTGTCCAGCGCCTTCCACTTGACCCTCTCGCGGTTGAACGAGACGGCCTCGACCTCGTAGGTCTCGGGGTTGAGGATGATGCTGCCGGCGTCGGCCCTCGGGTCGGAGGCGATCATGGTCTCCTTGCCCGTCGCCAGGTCGCGCCGGACGACGGCTTGCGTGTCGCGGCCCCGGCTCGTGAGCATCAGCACCGACTTGTCGTCCTTGGAGAAACTGAGGACCGCGCCGTCGGCGTCATCCGGCCCCCACTCCAGAAAGGTCTTCCACTCGGCCTTGTCGTCGGCGCGATGCCGTAAGGTCGAGCCGCCGTCCTTGCGCGGGACCGTGGCCATGCGGATGCGAAACTTGGTGTCGGTGGCCCAATCGACGACGTTGCCGGGGTTCTTCGTGTCGAGGGTCATGTCGCCGGTCTTCAGGCTGATGCGGTACACGTCGAAGACGCGGGGGTCGGTCTTGTTGAGGCCGACGAGCAGTTCGTCGGGGTAATCGCGGTGCATCCCCTGCGGCTGGGCGCGAACGCCCTTGAAGGGGGTCAGTTCGCGCACCTTGCCATCGGCGACGTTGACGGCGAAGATGTGGAAGTTTTCGTCGCCCTCGTTGTCTTGCAAGTAGATCAGCGTGTCCGGGGCGTAGGTCCACTGGTGGATGCGGATGCCGCGCTTCTTGTCGCTCGTCACCTGCTTGGCGTCGTCCTTGCCGAGGGTCTGTACCCAGACCTGGAGGACATTGCCTTTGTCTGGAGCGAGAAACGCCAACCGCTTCCCGTCCGGCGAGATGCGAGCCGCCGTCTTGACGGGATTGCCGAAGAGGACCGCGCGCGGGATGAGCGTCGGCAGTTCCGCGCGAGCGACGGACGTTACCGTCAGAATGAGACCCAAGAAGAGCAAGGGGAGCCGAACCATCGGATTGAAACCTCCACGAAAGATCCTCGAATGGTGCTAGTGGAGCGACCGCACCCCAAAATCCAAGGTAGGAGTCGGGAGCGATCGTGTCCAGAGAAACGGACCAGCCGATCGAGATCGACTCGATCGGCTGGTCCGTTTCTTTGGATTGGGCGAGTGGGAGGTAGAGAGTCCCGTTCGAGACCCCCGGACCTACTGCGGCCCTTGTCCGCCGCCCGATCCGGGTTGGCCACCGGGTCGAGTCCCGCCCGTGCCGGGGGTCGTACCGACTGGGCGGTTCATCTGCGAATAGAAGGTGCGGATCTGCTTGTGGACCGCATCAGCGTCGATCGTCTGGTCCTTGCTGAAATCGATCCAGCGCTTGGCGAGGGCACCCAACTTGACATCGTCCGGCTTCCCATCCTTTTCGCAACCGAAGGCACGAGCGAAAGCGGCCTTCAGCACGACCGCATCGAGTTCGATGTCGCGGGGCATGCGGCTGAGTTCCTTGAAATACTGCCGTAGCCCGGCGAGGTTTTCGGGCGACTGCGCGAGGTAGTAGTACAGCGCCCACGCAGCGGCCCTTGCCCGCCGGGTGACGGCCTCGGGCGTCTCACCGGCCTGGGGCTTGGCGCGGAAGTGTGCGTCGGTGACGACTCCGAGCATGGTTTCGAGGGGCGTCGCGCCGTACTTCTTCGCCTTCGGGTCGTTGTACTCCTTGAATCGCGGCAGCCAGTAGGGACTGGCCGAGCCGGGGCCGCCGAACGGCGACTGCAACGGCGTCTCGAAGAAGCTCCCCATGCCGAACTGCACCCACTCGGGGATCGTGACGTTCGTGGGCATCAACTTGGAGGCGAACATCAACTGGCGGGCCACCTTGTTGCTCATCGCGGTCGCCTCCCACTCGTCCTCGAGCGCCTTCATGAGCAAGGCACGGATCCGCGCGGCCTGGACGAAGTCCTGATCCCCTGGGAGCCTCATGTTGATCGTCTTGGGAATCCCGTCCGATTTGCCCTTGATGACCTCTTTGCGGATGAATCCCTGGTCCCAGAGAGTCTTCGAGGTGGTCTCGAGGGTGGTATACGCCTGATCTCCTCGCTTGCTCGAGAACACCGATAGATTCTCGCGGCGGGCGGCGAAGCTGTCGTTCAAGACCGGACTGGCGGTCAGGTTCTTCTGGATCCGGCGGAAGTCCTCGCCGTGATTCGTCATGACCGCGACCTGGCGCTCCGTGGGCATGGGGAGGTTGATTCCCCGCATGGCCCACCAGTAGTAAAAGCTCTTGTACCCCTTCTCGAGCCGGTCGAGAGGTTCCTTGAATTCGGTCGCGTCCGAGTTGTGCAGGATCGCGTAATGGTGCTTATCCGTCTGCGCGACGCGGTATCCATCGAGGAGTTTCCCCTTGGGCTTGGCGATGGCATCCTTGGCAATCGGCTTCTCGAGGTCCGCCTTCACCTTGGCGTAGGCCATCACGATCGAATGTTCTTTATCGGTCTCGGTGAGCTTGTCCATCACCTTCTCGAACTGGACGACCAACCCGTTACCCAGCGCCCAGCTGGCCAGCTTGAGCGACTCGCCGATACTGGGTGCCTTAGCCAACTCGATCTCGCGTGCCTCGAATTGGGCCTTCGCGCTCTTGAGGGACTTGCCCGCTGGCGTCTGGAGGACGATCGTTTCCATCGCGTTGGTCTTGCGTTGGAGGATCGAGGTGCCCCAGTGGTGGGTAGCCCTCAGGATCTCCGTACCCCCACCCGGACGATTGGTACGGGGGGTGTTGAAATCGCGCAGCGCCTTCGCCGAGGGGCTGGAAATCTCGACGACAACGACGACGAGGTAGGGATTCTCGTCGATGGCGTCAGTGCCTTCCAGTCCTCCGGGCATCCCTGGGCGGCCTCCGCCGCCGCCCGGACCGCCCGGCCCCGGCATGCCCGTCTGGGCACCGCCCGGCGCGCCACTTCCGCCGGGGCCGCCGGGCCTACCTCCACCAGGGCCGCCGCCACCAGGAAGGCCGCCGCCACCAGGAAGGCCGCCGCCACCAGGAAGGCCGCCGCCACCAGGAAGGCCGCCGCCACCAGGAAGGCCGCCGCCACCAGGAAGGCCACCGCCACC
>JANXSH010000032.1 GCA_025356615.1 Planctomycetia bacterium
CCCTCTTCTTTCTGTGCATTTCTCTGTGTCCTCTGTGCCTCTGTGGTTAGCTGCTTTTCAGTCTGTTCCGACTCCTCTTGCCCCTGGCCTTCCCGTGCCCGCCCCCTATCCTGTCCGCTGGACATCCCCACTCTCCCCCAGCGAGGTACACCATGTTCCGCTTATCCCTCCTCGCCGCCGTTGGCGCGGCGGCCTTTCTCCTGCTCCCCCGCGTCGAATCGCGGGCCGACAAGGACGACGACAAGGAGAAAGGCTTCGTCACTATCTTCGACGGCAAGACGCTGAAGGGCTGGAAAGTCTCCGCCAAGTCGGGCCACAGCGGCGCGAGCAAGAACAAGTCGGGCGGCAAGTGGGTCGTCGAGGACGGTGCCCTCATCGGCAGCCAGGACATCCCCGGCAACGGCGGCATCATCATCACGGAGAAGCTCTACGGCGACTTTGAGGTCGCCCTGGAGATGAAGAACGACTTCGGCCCCGACTCGGGCCTGTTCCTGCGGAGCAACGACAAGGGCCAGGCGTACCAGGCCATGATCGACTACTACCCCGGCGGCAACCTCATGGGCATCTACGGCGAGGGCATCGGCGGCTTCACCGCCCGCAACTACGACTTCGGCGGCAAGCCCGGCGAGATCAAGGTCAGCGACAAGAGTACGTTCCCCCTGCCGATCAAGCCGGGGAAGTGGGCCGAGTTCTGGAAGCACGGCGAGTGGAACGAGCTGCGCGCCCGCATCACGAAGAACCCGCCGAGCATCACGACCTGGATCAAGGGCGTCAAGTTCATGGAGTTCACCGCCGACAAGAAGCACATGCCGGACAAGGGCGGCATCGCGCTGCAAGTCCACGGCGGGGGCGACTTCACGAAGCAGTTCGTGCGCTACCGCAAGATCCGCGTCAAGGAGTTGGAGTGAGGGAGCGAGATGCCGTAAAAGGTACTCGCCGGGTGCGACAGGAACTCGATTCGGTTCCTCCGCGTGTTACCGTAGAAACGAGTCGAGGGACGGGTTGCCGCAGCAAAAAACCGTCCCACTCATGGTCATCGTCGAGACGCCGAATCTGCCGTCAGCGTCCCCACTGCTGTTCGTTCCGCTCTGCGAGCTGGGCGACCTCGTTCGGGTGAGGTGGCTCGATCGGATCGCGTAACGCAGAGAGAGACTTCGTGCGGGTTTGTTCCTTCTGACGCTTTTTACCTGGAATCGCTACTTGACGCGGCGACGGCCAACTGCGACCATGAGGGCATCCCGCACTTCTCACGACCCCGAAGGATCCGCGCCCATGACGACTCCCCCGCGCGAGGACGCCACGCTCCCGCCTGCGGCCTTCCCCCCCGAGATGGCCACGCTACCACCGATTGCGGCTCCGGCGGAAGGTGAGACGCTGCCCCCGGCCCCGGCGCAATTCGAGACGACGCCCCCCTTGAACGACTGGCCCGGCACGGCGTCCCCGGAGGGGGCCGGCGCGGGCCGCTCGGCCGGCGGGGCCGCGATGATGGCGGGCTACGAGATCCTCGGCGAGCTGGGCCGCGGCGGCATGGGCGTCGTCTACAAGGCGCGGCAGGCCGGCCTCGGACGGGTCGTGGCCCTGAAGATGATCCTCGCGGGCGGCCACGCGGGGGAGGCCGACCTGGCGAGGTTCCGCGTCGAGGGGGAGGCGATCGCGCGCTTGCAGCACCCGAACATCGTGCAGATCCACGAGGTGGGCGAGCACGGCGGGCTGCCGTTCTTCTCGCTGGAGTTCTGCCCCGGCGGCAGCCTCGACGCCAAGCTCGCGGGCACGCCGATGCTGCCGCGAGACGCGGCGAAGCTGGTCGAGACGCTGGCGCGGGCCATGCAGGCCGCGCACGACAAGGGCGTGGTGCATCGCGACCTGAAGCCGGCCAACGTGTTGCTGACGGAGGACGGGACGCCGAAGGTCACCGACTTCGGCCTGGCGAAGAGGCTCGACGATGCTTCCGGGAGGACGAACACCGGGGCGATCATGGGGACGCCCTCGTACATGGCCCCGGAGCAGGCCGAGGGCAAGAGGGACGTGGGCCCGGCGGCGGACACCTACGCCCTGGGCGCGATCCTGTACGAATGCCTGGTGGGCAGGCCGCCGTTCAGGGCGGCGACGGCGTTCGACACGATCATGCAGGTCGTCAGCGAAGAGCCGGTGTCGCTCACGCATCTCAACGCGAAGGTGCCGGCGGACCTGGAGACGGTCTGCCTGAAGTGTTTGCAGAAGGACCCGGCGAAGCGCTACGCCAGTGCGGGAGAACTGGCGGACGACCTGGGGCGGTTTTCGCGCGGCGAGGCGATCCGGGCGCGACCCGTCGGCGGGGCGGAGCGGGCGGCGAAGTGGGTGAGGCGCAACGCGGCGGTTTCGGCCCTCGGTGCGATGGCGTTCGTGGCGCTGGCGGCGGGGACGACGGTCTCGACGCTGTTCTTCCTCGACGCCAGCGCGAAGGCGGCGACGCTGGAGGAGCAAGCGGGAGAACTGACGAAGGAGCGAAACGCGGCACAGGACAGCGAGAAGAAAGCACAGGACAGCGAGAAGAAAGCAAAGGACAGCGAGAAAGCCGCGCTGGAGGAGAAGGCCAAGACGGACAGGGCGATCGACAAGGTGGAGACGACCCTGGCCCGCAGCCTACTGCGGCCGCTGGGCTTGCAGGGCGCGGCCAGTCCGATGACGGAGCCCGAGTGGGAGGCGTTATGGGAGTTGGCGACGGGCCGCTCAGGGCGTTTGGGATACCGCTTCGTGGAAGACGCCACACGGACGCCGATAACGAGCCGGCAGTTGCGTGACCGCGCGGCGCTGGCGTTCCACGCTGCCATGGGCCTCGATCTGAAGAAACGCGAGGACATCGAAGCGTTATTGCTATCGCGGCTGGACGACGCCGCGCTTTCCGAGGAGCAGAAAACGGACCTGGCGAGAGGAGCGGCGCTGTGGGGCGCTCTGAGCAGCCAGGGGGCAAATCGGGCCGCGCGGCTGCTGACGCAGGCCATGAAGGACACCAAGGATGGGTATGCCTTGTACTTTTTGTCACAGGCTCTGACGGCGGTGGCCCCGCGCATGGAACCCAAGGACGCCGCTCAGGCGGCGGCACAGGCGGCGGCCACGCTGACGCAGGCCATGAAGGACACCAAGGATGGGAATGCCTTGTCCTCTTTGTCAAAGAATCTGCCGGCGGTGGCCGCGCGGATGGAACCCAAGGACGCCGCTCAGGTGGCGGCCACGCTGACGCAGGCCATGAAGGACATCAAGGATGGGAATGTCTTGTACTCTTTGGCGCAGGGTCTGTCGGCGGTGGCCGCGCGGTTGGGACCCAAGGACGCCGCACAGGCGGTGTCCACGCTGACGCAGGCCATGAAGGACACCAAGGATGTGAATGCCTTAGCCTCTTTGTCGCAGGCTCTGTCGGCGGTCGCCGCACGGATGGAACCCAAGGAGGGGGCGGCCACGCTGACGCAGGTCATCAAGGACACCAAGAATGTGACTCTCTTGTCCAATTTGGCGTCG
>JANXSH010000076.1 GCA_025356615.1 Planctomycetia bacterium
GACGGAGATCCATTTCACTCACGTCGGAAGAATTATCAGGGCAGAGACAACGGAGACCACTTACGTCGATTGAGCGTAGTGAGAATGGGGTATCGCCCCCTCCCCTATATATACACTCCCGACCGGGGCTTTCAGCGGGAGAAACCACGATATTTCGCATTTGACGTGGCGTCTATTTGGGCGTCATGCTACACCCCGTGCCGTTGTCGTAAGTCACAAAATAAATGTAATTGCTTGGTCAGCTATTGATATTTCCCCATTGTGCGAACGGGATTATTTAGATTTTTATCGAACAATCGGCGAGGGGATTATTCCCTCAGACACTTTCCGCGTAGATCATTGATTTCTCGCAACCTCGGTGGCAACGCACCGAGGATCGGGTTAGAAGTCGAAGTCGGTTGGATCTTTCTCGTCGCCGTTGTGAGCCTGGCGCGAATCGGCGAGTCGTCTCGCCCGCAGAAGATCGGCGAGGGTGGATTCGCTGAGGTCATCCAGTCGGATATCCGATGGCGCTGGCGGATACTTCTCGACGGTTTTCTCTTTACCGGAGATGTCATAGCCGCGCGAGCGCAGGAGCGTGCGACAACCGAATATCGTCGCCTGGACATTGCCCTCACTGACCAGCGTCAGGAGAGCATTCTCGTAGTAATCGGCCATCGCTGCCTTTACCTCGTTCACCAATTCTGCGAACCTGGAATCCCGTCGCCAGCGAACCGCTGTCGGCCTACTAATCATCGCGGAGCGGCAGGCGTTCGACACGTCCCCATTGTGGGCGACCAGCGCATAGAGGAAGAGGCGTTGGCGAAAGACTTTCCCCTTGGCGACGAAAGTATTGTTCTCCAGTCGCTTTTTTCGGCGTGCCCGTTCCGTGGTGTCGGGGATGAGGTCGAGTTTCTGGATCTCGTCGAACAGGGTCACGATTTCCGGGCGCAGCTGCACGCGAAGGAAGTCGAAGAATGATCGATTACCGCTCCGCACGGGGGGTTTCTTGCCGCTCGCCCTGGCTTTGAGTGCTGCGTCCTTCTGCCCTTGAGCTACGGCATCGGCCAGCGCGGGGTCTGTCGAGAGCCGCTTGGCGTACTGCGATGGCGTGAGGCCGATAGTCTGGCTGATCTTAAGATCGGCGTGGCCCGCGAGCGAGAGTTTATAGGCGACGAGATAGTTCTTGTTGGTCCATTTCTTGGCGTTCATTTCGCGATCCTGAAAAAAATTGGTGCGCCGAAAAAAATTCCAATTCGATTTCTCTATTTTACCCGAAAATCCGAAAACTTGTTACGCGTGATCGTCACCACTATCGATCGTCGCCGTCTCCATTCTTCTGTAATCGGAACGGGGGAGGGGGTGAAGTATCGCAGAGTCGGCAGCCGGGGTTGTTCTCGCCTGCTTCGAGATTCCAGACGCGAGGCAAGAGCGCTTCGCATACAGCCACTAATTCCGCGATACTGATTGTCCGCCATCCTGCTCTCGCCTAAATTGATCCCTGCGTGGCAAGACCTGGCGATTCGGGTCAGCCATCCCCTATAGAAGGAGATGCTCATGCGGATTCGATCTAACCATCTTGGGTGCGGTCCTCGGGCTACTTCTCCCTTCTTACTGGGGATTCTCCTTGTCGGGTTCGCACTCCCGATTTCCGGCTGTGGCAAACCATCGACAACTCCCAAGAGGGATGATCTTTCTCCCCTCCCAGTCAACTCCCAAGCGGGAAACTCGGGAGATGCCGAGCCAACAGCAGCGAAAGCCGATCTCAGTGCAACGAAATCCGATCGAGCGAACGCCATCGTGAAGTCCGAAGGGGCGGGCGCGACGCGAGACGAGGCAGTGCGCGATGCCTTTCGCAACGCGGTGCGTCAAGTCGTTGGCACCTATGTGGATGAAGAAACCAGCATCCAGAACGACGAGATCATCTCCGACAAGGTGCTGACCTACTCCGACGGCATCGTCAAGAAATATCAGGAGTTAGCCGTTGCCGAGAAGAATGGCATCTGGCGGGCGAAGATCGTCGCCAGTGTGGAGCGAGGCAAGGTGGTGGAGCGCTTGAGGACGGCCAAGGTCGCGATCAAAGAGGTTGACGGCCCCGGCCTTTTTGCCGAGGTCGTCACCGGGTTGGAGAAAAGCAAGACATCCGCAGAAATGATCGATAGAGCGCTAGGCAAATTCCCGCTTGACTGCCTGACGGCAACGATGGAAGGTAAGCCCGAAGTGGTCGAGAAATCCGAAACGGGGGCGACGATCCGACTTACCATTCGCGTAGCTGCCGACTTGAAAGCCTACGACTCTTTCTCTGCGAGGCTCGTCAAGACGCTCGATGCTGTAAAAAAGAAAGGTGGCGAATTTTCAGCGGTAGCCCAGGACGCACCTGCCGTATTCGCCGAAGCCTATGGCTCGACGCATGTTTTCTCACGCGATAGAAGTGTGGCGCTTCCTAGGGCCATAGAAGAGATGCCAAATGACAACGCGATCATAGCAAATGGAGTAAAGGTGGCGGGGGAGCCTAACTACAAAAATAGGGTAAAGGGTAGCTCCGACTCACTGACCGTCTTGATGAACATTTACAGAACGAAAGATTTCAAAATTCAAAAATGGCAGACTTTCGAGGTAGACGATTCGGCTCGATCCGCGTTTGCCTTGCGGAGTTTTTCGGCCATCGGAGTGAAGGCGACGATCTTGAATCGGGATGACAAAACGGTTATGACGGATCGCTTCGGCCTCACCGGTCCAATCATCAAACCCAACCCCTCGTTACTCACCTTCGGAAGCAGAATACACCTCTTCGGTGAAGGTTCGCCGTCAGGAGGTCTTCAGTTGAAATCGTATCTTTGCGCGATGAACAAGGGAGATTACCCCTTCCTATTTGCAGAACACCCCTCTGCCGTGATCGCGCCATTCTTCAACTTCAATGGTTCGGGCAACTTCGCCACCTTTTTTCGATTTAGACGAGATGTGAAACTCTCGCTCGACGAGATCAAGTCGATCCACAACGTCCGCGTCGAGTTGACGTTTCCAGGGGAGTACCCGCCCAAAGCCCCAGAGGTGCCGAAGTAGCCTTTCCGGTTGCCGACACGCCGGGATGATTGCTCTCCAAGAAGTTCCTTCCCCCACGTCGAGAGGACACGATTCCCGTAGATCGTCGCCTTGTTGTGCCGATTGTGCGGTCTCGGCTATTTCTGACACCCGTTGACACCCGCCGACGGGGTTTTCTGGGGGCAACTGGTGTCACTAGAAATGCAAAAACCCCTTGAAATCAAGGGGTTGCGACGTATTTCTTGCTTTATGAAGACCCTGCTCTAACCCCTGAGCTACGCCGCTAACTACTTGCTATTCCTTGACTCGGGTCCAATGTCCGGAGTCCGCCGTCTGATCTGTACACTTGCTCCTACACCTGCGATGCTGATATTAGAAGTGGTCGGGGGTGTTATCCGCGCTCCCGACCGCGAACACGGCAACACCTGTATTGGAGCCGTCGCCGTGTCCTCCGAACATTCTACACCTGGGGCCGCGTCAGGCAAGCCCACCAAGGCTTACGACGATTTTCCGCCCTTCCCCCTCGCCGCAGGGGGTGTGGGCCAAGAATATCAGATAGCTGGACTACCCCAGGCCGAAGACGGGCATCAAACGCCTCTGTCCCGAAACCGTCCAGGCGTTACGGAAGGCGCGGACCGGACCTCCTGATCGGAAGGACGAGGCACACGCCGGGCTGATGTTCATCACGAAGTACGGGGCCGTGGGCGAAGGACAAATACTGAACACTGACCACTGAACTGTCGAGGCCCGCGTCATGCCAATCCGAATCGTCCTAGCGAAGGTCGGACTCGACGGCCATGACCGTGGGGTCAAGGTGGTGGCCCGCGCCTTGCGGGATGCGGGGATGCACGTCATCTATGCGGGCCTGTGGCAGACCCCCGAGGCGGTCGTCCGCACGGTCGCTGACGAGGACGCCGACTGGGTCGGCATCAGCCTCCTCTCGGGGGCACACCTGACGCTCATCCCAAAACTCATGGAGTTGATGCACGCGGCGGGGCTAGGGCATGTGGGCGTCATGGTCGGGGGGATCATCCCTGAGGCCGACATCCCCCCGCTGCACGAAATGGGTGTGTCCCGCGTCTTCGGGCCGGGAACTTCCCTGGATGACATCGTCGCCTATCTGCGAGACCACACCGGAGAGCGCCATGCGACCGACCGAACCGCTGGGGCCGATGCTCGAGCGCTTCCGCCGAGGTGATCGGCTCGCCCTCTCGCGCCTGGTCAGTCTGGTAGCGCGCGGCGAGTCCATCGAGGCTATTTTGGCAGGCGTGGGAGTGGCAGCGACCCCCGCGCGCGTCGTCTCGTTGACCGGGGCGGGGGGCGTCGGCAAGAGTAGTTTGACGGGCAAACTCATCGAGGAGATTCGCCGCCAGGGTCAGACCGTCGCGGTCCTCGCCTGCGACCCCGAAAGCCCCGTGTCCGGCGGCGCGCTGCTCGGCGATCGATTCCGCATGCCTTCCCGACCCGAGGACGACGGCGTTTTCATCCGCAGCCTTGCGGCTGCCGGCGGTCAGGGGGCGCTGGCCCGCCATGTCGAGGCGATCATTCGCCTCATGGAAGCGTTCGGGTTCGGCGTCGTCCTGCTCGAGACCGTCGGCGCGGGGCAGGGGGATACCGCCGTTCACGGTCTCGTCGATGTCCTCGTCCTGCTCTTGCAGCCGGAGACCGGCGACGACCTGCAATGGGAGAAGGCGGGCCTACTCGAGGTCGCCGACGTGGTGGTCATCCACAAGGCCGACCTTCCGGGGGCCGAGCGCGTCGAGGCCCAGGTGATCGCCGGGTTCGGCCTGTCACACACGGAACCGGCTCCCGTCGTGCTTCGCGCCAGCGCCCGCAGCGGCGCGGGTGTGAAGGAACTGTGGCAGGCGATCGCCGCGCGCCCCTTGCAGCGAGGTGGGCGGCGCACCGCCGACGAGTTGTTCCGACTGCTGCGCGAACGTTTGGCGGCGCGGTTCTCGTCGGCGCGAGGAGAGGCGGCGCTGTTGGCGGCAGAGTGGGACGCGGGGGAGTTGGGGACGGAGGAGGCGCTGGCGGAGTTGGAGCGAATGCTCGTGGAGACGAGCCTGAAACGTTAGCGACGGAGGAGATTCGTGCATCCGTCGCTAACGCTTCCGGCTCGTTAGGGGAGAATCCGATGGTCACTTCCGCGCCGTCGCAAAAACTTGGGTGTAGTAATACGTCCCCTTCTTACTGACGACGATGGCGATGCCGACCTCGGTGACGCGGTCATCGAGCAGGTTCGCTTTGTGCCCTTTGGACTCCATCCATTTGTCGTGGATCTCCTTCGGCGTGGGGGCGGGCGTGTCCGCGTCGCCCTCGGCGGCGGCGAGGTTCTCGCGGACGACGCGGTAGTCGTAGTCGGCTGCCGTGGTGCGGTCGCCGACGCTCTTGCCGTCGAGCTGGTGCGCCATCTTTTCTTGCTTCGCCATGTTCTCCGAGTGGAGCCGAGCGATCTGCTTCAGGACCGCGTTGGCCTTGAGCGGCTGGAGCTTCTCCTTCTTGCGCGCCTCGTTGACCAGGTCGAGGAGCGTCTTTTCGTCGGCGCTGAACTTGTCCGCCTTCTCCACGGGGGGAGGAGCCACTTTGCCTTCGGCAAACGATCCCAGCAGTAAGAGAAAGATCAGCGTCGGCTTCATGGTATGCCTCGTCGTGGCCGATTTCGAGGGACTGTTCCCACGGATCAATCTACCGAATCTGCACGGCGAGGTGAAACCCGAGACGAAGAGCAAGCGTGTAATCGAGGTGATTCGCGAAATGTTGCCCACGGTGATGCCCAACACCATGCGCCGAGAAGTGATCGACTCGATGGTCCAATCGTTCCGCGTCCTTCGCAAGGACGAGAGGGTGACGATCAGCGGGTCGATGACCGGGGCGGATGCGAAGAAGTTCATCGAGGGGGGGGAAGAAGTAAGGGTCTGGCATGCACAGTGCGGTTGGGATTGGATCGAGAGAGGAACCCCAACCATGCTGTGCATATCAGATATTCGGCATGGTTCGAGAGAGGGTAACAAGGCGCTACCGCATCGCCCGGCCCTAAAGGACCGGGCTAAAAACTAAAGCCCCGTGAACGGGGCTGAGAGGCGACGCAACTCCCGGCAGATCAAGCACATCCGGCAGCCCCGTTTACGGGGCTTTAGTTTTTAGCCCGGTCCTTTAGGGCCGGGCGAAGAGTTCGCGCCCTATCACCCACCCTCGAACCATGTCAGATTTCTGTATACGTTTGCCTCTCGGAAGGCTCTATTAGAGTGTAGCAGCCCGATTCCAGGGACCACTCACCCATGCCCGCTGACAACATCCTGCGAAGAATACGCCACCTGTTCTCCCGGAACGCCGACGCCGGCGCGACGGACGCCGACTTACTGCGTCGCTTCGCCGACGCGCGGGACGAGGCCGCGTTCGAGTTGCTCGTCTGGCGACATGCGGGCCTGGTGCTGCACGTCTGCCGCCAGATGCTCCGCGATGAACACGCGGTCGAGGATGCTTTCCAGGCGACCTTCCTCGTCCTTTTCCGCAAGGCCGGCGCGATCGTCCGCTCCGAGGCGCTGCCTGGGTGGCTGCATCAGGTCGCCTTCCGTGTTGCTCAACGTGCTCGTCCGCGTCCGTTCGCGCGGACCGGGGTCGATCTGGACGGCGTGCCCGCACCCGCCTCGGCGGGCGTCGAGGAAGACACTCGGCGACTCCTTCACGAAGAGATCGCACGCTTGCCGGCGAAGTATCGCCTGCCGATCGTCTGCTGCTACCTCGAGGGCAAGACGCTCACCGAGGTGGCCGGGGAACTCGGCTGGCCCAAGGGCACCGTCGCGGGTCGGCTGGCGCGGGCGCGCGAGGTACTCCACACGCGCCTCACCCGGCGCGGCGTGGCGCTCGCGGGCCTCGGGTTGACCTCGCACCTGTCGGCAGGCGCGCTCAGCGCCGGCATGACGCACCGAATTACTACCTTACTCGTGGCGCTGCGCTCCCTGGGAGCGAGTGCCCTGTCGCCCTCTGTTGTCATTCTCGCGGAAGGAGTGTTGAACGCCATGTTCTGGAAGAGTATGCAATGGGTCGCCGTCGTCGCGGTCCTCGTCAGTGGGGTCGGCCTCGCCGGCTTCTGGTCCGGTCACTCGGGCAACGCCCAAGAATCGGCGGCGACCAAGCCGAAGGCCGCGCCGGGAGCAATTGCGGGGGCGAAAGACGAAAAGCCCGCCGCCGAGGAAGAGGAGGCCGTTCGGCCCGAAGACCTAATGAAAGAGGCGGAAAACCGGGCGATCGCACGACGCAATCTGCGTAGCCTGGCGTTCGCCTTCCACAACTACCACAATACATACAACCACCTGCCCCCACCGGCGATCACGGACAAGGCCGGCAAGCCTTTGCTGAGTTGGCGCGTCGCCATCCTGCCCTACATCGATCAGGACGCGCTCTACAAGCAGTTCAAGTTGGACGAGCCGTGGGACAGCGTCCACAACAAGAAGCTGCTCGCGAAGATGCCACGCATCTTCGCCCCGATCGGCGTGAAGCCGAAGGAATCGAACTCGACGTTCTACCAGGTGTTCGTCGGGCCGGGGGCACTGTACACCGCTTACCATCTGCCCTTCGGGGAGGGGATGAGAAAACGCGAGGCGGGGATGGGCGCGCTTGGCGGTGGCGGTGGGTTTGCTGGCGGCGTAGGCGCGCAATTCAATGGCGGTGGGTTCCCCGGCGGCGGTGGGTTTGCTGGCGGCGGTGGACTAGGCGGTGGCATGGGCGAAGGAGGTGGCATGGCACCTAACCGGCGAATGGGCGGACCGCCTTCCTTCGAGGATTTCCCCTCTGGTGCGAATAACACGATCTTGATCGCCGAAGCCGGCATGGCCGTTCCCTGGACGAAGCCGGAGGACATCCCCTACGACGCCAAGAAGCCGATCCCGACGCTGGGGGGGCAGTTCTCGACCGTCATCAACGTCGCCTTCGCCGATGGGAATACGCGCTCCCTGCTCAAGACCCTCGACGCGGCGAGGTTCCACGCCGGCATCTCACCGCAGG
The DNA here is from genome assembly GCA_025356615.1 of Planctomycetia bacterium. Taxonomy (GTDB): domain Bacteria; phylum Planctomycetota; class Planctomycetia; order Gemmatales; family Gemmataceae; genus JANXSH01. Next base: position 8,026 of record JANXSH010000076.1, read on the forward strand.
GTGGCGGAATCATCGACGACGGTTCCGCCGAGACGCCCGTGCAGCAGAAGCTCCTCGACGACCTGCGCCGCAAGAACATCAAGCTGAAGGAGGAGGCGACGATCCTCACCGACATCCTCGCCGAGGTCAAAACGGAGATGAAGAACCTGCGCTGGGCCTTGGAGCAAGAGAAGATGCTCGCCGCCGACCCGACGGCGACGGCCCTCAAGAGCGAGAACGAGAAGCTGGAGAAGTCGCTCGAGAAGGGCCGCGACGAGGCGCGCAAGCTGATGCTGGAACTCCGCAAGATGAAGCAGGAGATGAGGAAGAAGAAGAAGTGATACACTTTTCGCGCCGCCCACCAAGCCCACCAAGCCCAGCCATTGCAATGGCTGGGCTTAGTGCGTTTCCCCCTGTTGCCCTCCCACCTCCCTTCTCCTACACTAAAAGAGGACACCTCGCACCCTCGCGCCACCCCCAATGCTGACCCGACGTATCATCCCCTGCCTGGACGTTGACCGCGGCCGAGTCGTCAAAGGCGTCAACTTCATCGACCTGCGCGACGCGGGCGACCCGGTCGAGATCGCGCGACGGTACGACACGCAGGGGGCCGACGAACTAGTTTTCCTCGACATCGGGGCCAGTCACGAAGGCCGGGCCATTCTCGAGGACATGGTCCGCCGGGTCGCCGAGGCGATCTTCATGCCCTTCAC
>JANXSH010000147.1 GCA_025356615.1 Planctomycetia bacterium
AACACCCGCGTGGCCCCAAGAAGCCGACCGTGAAGCGCCGGCACCGGCAGGACCACCCGCACGTCTCCACTGCCGAACTGCTCGCTGCTCGCAAGACCAAGAAGAAGATGGGCAAGGTGACAAATTTATAACACGTTGGAAAGCATGCTCGCCGGACCTACCGCAAAAGTAGGTGCCGCGAGCCGAGCGGCACCGGACAGTGCGTGAGCGAGTCGGGCTTCCCGGTCCGGCTCGGCTCGCCGGACCTACTTAGGGTTTGCTGCTCGGCCTCGAGTCGTCGGAACGATATCGGGAAGTAATCGTGAGCCATATCCTAAAGAGGCCATCAGTAATACCCCGTGAGCGAGTACGGAAGCTAACTTGGTTCGACCTCGTAGGTTCGTATGTCAAATCCCAACACTCGCCGCAACCAAATGGGAAGAGCGGATCATCTTCCGAGGCTGGGCGTTGTGGTTTGGACCGAATGATCAGACGCCCTCGCAACCCTATCGGATCGGACTTCGACTATGACGCTCGGCGATCGCTTCCGTGGTTGTCTTCTCGGCCTGGCCTGCGGGGACGCTGTCGGCACGACAGTGGAGTTTTGCTCGCGTGGCAGCTTCCCGCCTGTCACCGACATGGTGGGCGGGGGAGTCTTCGGGCTGAAACCAGGCGAATGGACCGACGACACGTCCATGGCGCTCTGCCTGGCTGCGAGTCTCGTCGAGACGGCCGGGTTCGACGCCGCCGACCAGATGCGCCGCTACTGCCGGTGGGTACACGACGGCTACATGAGCAGTAACGGGCGTTGCTTCGATGTCGGCAACGCGACCTATGATGCGATCGAGCGCTTCGAGAAGACCGGCGAGCCGATAGCGGGATCGACCGACCCCTACTCCGCAGGCAACGGCTGCATCATGCGGCTCGCGCCGGTGCCGATGTTCTTCTACCCGGACCGGGCGGCGGTCCTGGCGCGGTCCGCAGAGAGTTCCCGTCCGACCCACGGCGCTCCCGAGTGCCTCGACGCCTGTCGATTGTTCGGGGCGATCCTCCATCAGGCCCTTTCCGGGGCGGGCACGGAGGCGATCCTCTTCGCCCATGCGGCGGACGGCCTGATCACGGAAAACGTCCAGGCGATCGCGCGGGGCGACTGGCGCGACAAGGCGGAGGCGGAGATCAAAGGTTCCGGCTACGTCGTCCGTAGTCTGGAAGCCGCCCTGTGGTGCTTCTGGCACACCGACAGTTTCGAGGCCGCCGTGTTGAAGGCGACGAATCTCGGCGACGACGCGGACACGACGGCCGCCGTCGTCGGGCAGGTCGCCGGGGCCTTCTACGGCGAGCCGGACATCCCCGCACGCTGGCTGGCGCGCCTCGCCCTGCGCGAAGAGATCGCGGCGCTCGCGCTGGGATCGATGCGAACTCGGGAGTGAAGTCTCGGGCAGAATCGTTTACGATAGAGGTGATCGACTCCTGTGGAGAAAGCCATGTCTACGACCGTCACGCTGGAAAAGGCTCATGCCCTGTTGCCTGAACTGATCGCACATCTTGCCGGGGGTGAAGAACTCATCATCACCCAAGACGACGAACCCGTCGCGCGGTTGGTGCGAGAAAACCCGACGCTACGCAGGCCCCGCCAGCCGGGAAACTGTAAGGGGATGATCACTCTGTTGGTCGAGGACGACGCGCATCTCGAAGGGTTCGCGGAGTACATGCCATGAGGCTCCTGCTCGACACCCACTCGTTTCTGTGGTTCGTGACGAGCGACCTTCAACTCTCTGCAAACGCTCTCACACTCATTGCGGACGTTAACAACGAAGTCCTTCTCAGTCCCGCGAGCTACTGGGAAATCGCGATCAAAGTGGACACTACTCGCTGATCCCCACCGTCATTTTGACGCAACACCCTATCAGATAGAAGGTTGGCAACGATTTTCGGAGCGATCCCAGGTCAGCCAAAGGCAAGCGCCCGCTGACCAACCCACGAGAGGCGACCCGGCATTTTTTGCTGCTGTTCAGCCTCGGCTTTTTCCAGTACACCATCCCGTACAGGTGTTGTCGTGGTGGGGATGAGCGAGTAGTGTCTTAAAGTGGGCATCGGCAAGTACCCGCTGTCCGTGCCCGTCGAGACGTTTTTCACCTCGGCTCTCACAGCGAACGACATCCAGATCCTGGCGGTAGAGATCCGCCATGCGGCGGTGCTGTCTGCCCTGCCGATGCACTATAAAGACCCGTTTGACCGGATGATTGCCGCGCAGGCATTGTCCGAATCGATCCCGGTTGTCAGCATCGACGCCGCACTGGATCCCTACGGGATCACCAGGCTTTGGTGAAAACCCGTTTCGACTTCCCGCTCATCGATCAGAGTACCTCGCATACGTCCACTCGCGTTTCTCGAGTGGCTCGGCAAGGAGGCGGGCTGCACGATGGAAGGATTGGTTGCGAGGCTTCCGTTGCATCTCGCGCCGCCAATCCGCACAATAGGAGGGGTAGTCGATTCCCTCCTTGTGCCGCATCGAGAGAGCAAATGCGAGCGATCCTCTTCATCGCCGTGGCGTTGACCTGCACGTCTTCCCTGCGTGCGGACGACTTCTTCGCCCGCGAAGTCCGGCCCATCCTCGCGGGCCACTGCTTCAAGTGCCACGGCCCCGACGACCAGGCCCGCAAGGCGAAGCTGCGCCTCGACCGGCGCGAAGACGCCCTCCGCGCGGGCCGATCCGGCCACAAGGCGATCGTCCCCGGCAAGCCGGAGGCCAGCGAGCTGGTTGCCCGCATCTCGGGCGACGATCACGACACCCTCATGCCCCCGCCGTCGGCGAAGCTCCCGCTTTCCGCAGCGCAGAAGAAGACCCTCGAACGTTGGATCCGCGAAGGCGCGCAATACACCACCCACTGGGCGTTCGTCGCGCCGAAACGCCCCGCGTTCCCCGTCCTGAAGAACAGGACCTGGGCGCGCAACCCGATCGACACGTTCGTCCTTTCCCGGCTGGAAAAGGAAGGTCTCGCGCCCTCCCCCGAGGCCGACCGCTATACCCTCGCGCGCCGAGTCGCCCTCGATCTGGTCGGCCTGCCGCCGACTCCCGAGGAGGCCGACGCCTTCGTCAACGACGCACGGCCCGACGCCTACGATCGTTTCGTGGACCGACTCCTCTCCAGCCCCGCCTACGGCGAACGCTGGGCACGCCGCTGGCTCGACCTGGCTCGCTACGCCGACACCAACGGCTACGAAAAGGACCGCGCCCGCTCGATCTGGCCCTACCGCGACTGGGTCATCGGGGCGCTCAACGCCGACCTGCCGTTCGACCGATTCACGGTCGAGCAGCTCGCCGGCGACCTACTCCCCGCCGCGAGCAGTTCCCAGCGCATCGCCACGGGGTTCCACCGCAACACGATGCTCAACGAGGAGGGCGGCATCGACCCGCTCGAGTTTCGCTTCCACGCCATGACCGATCGCGTCGCCACGACCGGCTCGACGTGGCTCGGCCTGACGATCGGCTGTGCCCAGTGCCACACGCACAAATACGACCCCATCTCCCACAAGGAGTATTACCAACTCTTCGCCTTCCAGAACAACGCCGACGAGCCGGAGATGGCTATTCCCGATACCGCCCTCCTCCAGCGCCGCCGGGAGATCGATCGAGAGGTCGAACGCCTGGAGGCCGACTTGCCGAGCAAGTTCCCCGCACCCAAGGGCAAAGCGGACGAGGGCACCCGGCGGCGCGTGGCGATCGAAACGAAGTTCGCTCAGTGGGCTAAAGAAGAAGCCGCACGCACGACGCGCTGGACGCCACTCGAGGCGACGAGCGCGAAGGCCAACCTGGCGAAGCTGACGGCCCTCCCCGACCGCAGCCTCATCGCCGGCGGCGACCAGTCGAAGAGTGACACTTACGACCTCGACTATCGCCTCGACGGCAAGGGCATTACCGCCTTGCGCCTGGAAGTCCTCCCCGACGAGCGACTTCCCAAGAACGGCCCAGGACGGATCTACTACGAAGGCCCGTTCGGCGACTTCTTCCTCTCCGACTTCTCCGCCACCGCCGACGGCGTCAAAGTGCCGTTCGCCTCGGCGACTCATAGTTTCGCGGACGGCGGGAACACGGCGGCGAAGGCCATCGACGGCGACCCGCAGACGGGTTGGGCGATCAACGGCGGCCAGGGCAAGGCACACAATGCCGTCTTCGTCTTCGCCAAGCCGGTGACGGCGAAGTCTCTCCATGTGCGCATGCTCTTCGAGCGCTACTACGCCGCCGGCCTGGGTCGATTCCGACTGTCGGTCACGTCCGACGCCAAGCCGACGGCCCATAACTTCCCCGCCGATCTCGAACCCGCCTTGCTATCGTTCGAGTCGAGGACGGAGGTACGAAAGAACGCATTGTTCGCCCACTTCCTGCGGACGACGCCGGAACTGGCCCAGGCGCGCCAGGAGATCGACAAACTACGTTCGCAAAAGCCGGCCCTACCGACGACGCTCGTCCTGAGCGAGCGCCCCGCCGACAACCCTCGGCGCACGCACCTGCACCACCGCGGCGAGTTCCTTTCGCCGCTCGACCGCGTCGAGGCGGGCGTCCCGAACGTCCTCCCTCCGTTCCCCAAGGATCAGCCGCGCGACCGGCTCGGCTTCGCGCGCTGGCTCGTCGCGCCGGACAACCCGCTCGTGAGCCGAGTCACCGTCAATCGCCAGTGGGACGCCTTCTTCGGGCGGGGCATCGTGCCCTCGCTGGCGGACTTCGGGCTTCAGGGCGACCTGCCGTCGCACCCCGAGTTGCTCGACTGGCTCGCCCTGGAGTTCGTCGAGACGGGCTGGTCGATGAAGCGATTGCACCGACTGATCGTCACCAGCGCGACCTACCGCCAGTCGTCGCGCACTGGGCGAGACCTCCAGCGCCGCGACCCGAGCAATCGCCTCCTGGCGCGTGGCCCCCGCATCCGCCTGGAGGCCGAGGTGCTCCGCGACGCCGTGTTGCGGTCGAGCGGCCTGCTGAGCATGAAACTCGGCGGGCCGAGCGTCTTCCCGCCGCAACCCGCCGAGGTGACGACCGACGGGACCTACGGCGGGCTTGCGTGGAATGTCAGTCCGGGGCTGGATCGGCATCGTCGCGGGCTGTACACGTTCTCGAAACGTACCGCCCCCTTCACCCTGTTCGGCACGTTCGACGGCCCCAGCGGCGAGGTGTGCATCGCTCGGCGAGAGGTTTCCAACACGCCCCTCCAGGCGCTCACCTTGCTCAACGACCTGACCATCATCGAAGCCTCCCAACACCTGGGAAGGACCGTCGCCGAGGAGAAGGGGGCCGTGAAGGAGCGAGTGAGTCGATTGTTCCGGCGCGTCCTGGTCCGCCCGGCGACCCAGGCCGAGCAAGACCTCCTCGTCCGCTTCTTCGACGCGCAGAAGGGTCGGCTCGATCGGAAGGAACTCGACGCCGCGAGCATCACCGGCGTGGCGGGCGACACGCCGGAGTCCCGCGAGCGAGCGGCGTGGGTGCTGCTGGCGCGCGTGCTGTTCAACCTCGACGAAATGATTACCCGGAGCTGACGCCATGATCGAATCGACGAACCGGGTCGCGGATGGCGGATCACATTTCCGATTATTCTGGTTTCGCTTGCCAAATTCTTGTCGAACGTGTATGCTGCTGGTGAATGATTCCCTTTCTCCACCGTTTCGCATTGCATCCGGTTTCGAATCTTGACGGTACGACCAATCGAGATGGCAGGGTTCACCGTGGAACCGACTACGCTCACTCAACCAACGCTCACTCTTCGCCCCTGGCAAGACTTCGCGCGGCTGGGCGAGGAAGAGTTGGGCCGGCAGGACATCGTCGAAGTCCATCTGGCATGCGCGATGGGCTTGCCCGGCAGCGAAAAGATCGATGTCGGGTTGTGTCGGTTCAAGTTGGATTACTGGACGCGCCGCGTCGAGGCGCACACCAACAAGATGCTGCCCCAGTTTCGCCGGAAGCGTTATGAGTACAACAACTCGGTAGCGTACTTCCGCATCCTCTGCCTCATCACCGTACTCCAGCGTGACTTGGGGGTTCACTACAACCCCGACAAGATCCCCGAGGATGCCGTCTTCGACCTCGAAGACACGTTCCTCCACGGCATCATTCGCAACGGAGCCGGGACGTGCGCCACACTCCCCGTCCTCTATGCCGCTGTCGGGCGTCGGCTCGGCTATCCCCTGAAATTGGTCACGGTGTATGGCGGACCCAAGGGGAATCATTGTTTCGCTCGCTGGGATGAGCCGGGTGGGGAAAGGTTCAACGTCGAGGCGTCCGGTCAGGGGTTGAGTTGTCATCCCGATGATTACTACCGCACAGGAAGGTACGCAGGGCAGAGTTTGGCACACGAGAAAGCTGGCCAATTCTTTCAGTCGAAAACGCCGAGAATGGAGTTGGCGAGTTTCCTCGCGGAGCGGGCCATCGTCTGGGAGGAAAACCAACAACTGCGTCCGTGCGTCGAGGCGTATGCTTGGGCGACGGCGTTGGTCCCCGAAAATAGCTTTTACAGCAACACGCTCAAGCGGCGGATGAACGACTGGCTGGCACAATTGCGAACCAAAGAGCCGTCAGGGTTTCCATCCGTTTATGTGAAGGAACTGGAGCCGATCTATCCTCCCTCTCTGCCGCTCGATCTGCGGGTCGGAATTCTGGGAATGGTGGCGACCGACAATCTGCTGAACGATGCCCGGCACGATACCTGGTGGTGGTCGCGCATGAGGCAGGGCGAGCAAAGAGAGAACTCGCCGATCCGGGCGGATGCGGAATTCAGGCGGGACGGTTGTGACATCGGGCTACGATTCGCGTCGAGGAATTGACGAAGGGGGATGCCGTGTACGACCCGAGCGTGGGAAGATGGCTGAGTGAAGACCCCATCGAGTTCGATGGTGGCGATGCCAACCTGATGCGATACGTCGGAAATAATCCGACGAATGCGACGGACCCGAGTGGTTTAGAAGCGAAAAAGAATGGTAATGATCTGTTCGAAGAAGCGGGGAAGCGAAATAAAGTTCCAGATAAGGTCATCGAACTCATCATTGACACAGCGACGAATTGCACTCCCCCCCCGAAAATGAATTGGTGGGAGAAAAAGTTCTCCTCGCATAATGAGTGTGAACAGTGGGCAGACCAATTCCAAAGTGATCTGCTGAGAGCCTTGAGCAAAGCAGGTTACAAGAATGGTCTCGCACAGGCGGGCAAGGGTGGGATTAAGCCTACATTGACGAAGACGGTCTGGCATGTACCTGGCTCGATCCCCATATTCGATCCTGACCAAGATCATACCGCGATGCAAATTGAATTCAAGGATGGAACAGTTTTTTACATCGATCTAAAAACTATCTCAGCGATGAATGTCAATCTGACCAATGGCGATAGCCATTTTGGGTTGCCCACCCAAATTCCTCGCTCCTGGGAAAAGTATCCTCGCAAGGAGAAGCCACCTTACATCCTACAGCCAGGAGAGGCAATCCCATTTTGAGTTCGGATTAATTCAAGTTCAAGGCCTGAATATTTGATATGCTTGCAAAAAAGTTCAAAGTAGCGAGAAGAAGATGAGCCGATTCTGGAAAATATTTGCAATGTGGTTTGCTTTATTACTGGTATTCTTTGTTCTGGCGAATCTCGCGGGAATGATTCGATCTAGAGGATTGGAACCGTATCGCTATACGGGGTTTCCATTTACGTTTACGCAGTGGAGAGCAAATGGGACGAGGGACTTTTTTTGCCAAGACCTGCTTGCCTGGAATGGTGCCATCGCTTTGTTGAGTTCGGGATGCTTGGCAACGACTTTAGCCTCGTTGCGATGCCGCCTTGTAAAGGTAGAGATAGCGAATGGCTTAATCAGCCCAAGAAATCCAAATTCAGATCCGGACGACTAGCCATTCCCGCGAAACAATCTTGGCACCCACGCCAAGATTGGGAATGATGGCGACAGCCAACCTGCTCAACGATGCCCGGCACGATACCTCGTGGTGGTCGCTCATGAGACAGGGCGAGCAAAGAGTGAACGCGCCGGTCCGAGCGGATGCGGAATTCAGGCGAGACGGTTGTGACATCGGGCTACGATTCGCGTCGAGGAACTGACGAGGAGGGGGGACATCGTGTACGACCCCAGCGTGGGAAGATGGCTGAGCGAAGACCCCATCGAGTTCGAGGGAGGCGATGCCAATCTGGATCGCTACGTCGGGAATGATCCGACGAATGCGACGGACCCGACGGGAATGTTTGAGCAAAAGCCGACCCTTTTCCCGAATCGAGAGTCAGACGAGAGGAAAAAACTCGACCTGGAAGTTGCCGACACCAAGGTAGGGAAGGACGCGATCGAGAAACAAATCTTTGTAGTGAAAACGCGAAAGGATCTTACGGATAACTTCAAACCGGGTGAAGTTTTCAAGTATGTGATCGTGGATGGAAAAGTCGTCGCCATCAAGCACGGCAAAGATGCCAAAGCCCCACATTCGTATGGAACTTTGAAGGTCCAGGGGAAGGTCGGACAGGCCGTCGAAGCGGCAGGGATGGCGGGTTATTACACTGGGGAGGAGGGCGAGTTCCTGGGCATCCGGTTTGACCTTCAGACGGGGCATTACAAAATTCGCCGACAATCGAACTGGATGGTGGGCAGGGACCAGGCGCTGGATGCCTTCAAGAAGGTCACGGGGCCGGACGACAAAGCGGGCGGCCTTCCGGCCCGTTACAAAGATACCGTGAAGTCGGACCCTTGATATCATCGCAGCAAGACCCGAAGGAGGCGGCATGGACGAACCGAGGAAGTTGCGGTATTTTCTCGTATAGCGGCACCACTCATCGGAAGTCATCAATCCTGAGCGATAATGGCCCGCCTGATCGCGATCCTTCTCTCGAATGCACTGGACCGGCCCCTCCCTTCGACCCAGAGGGGCCCGTTCCAGCGATTGCGCACGACTTGGCTGCCCCCCAAGCGCCGGAAGACGACGGGAAGGGGCAACCGGTCAGTGGCCGAAGGCTCGGTGAAGCAGGTGCAGCCAATACTGACGGGGTATGTCTGGGTCTGGTAGGTACCTCTTGGCCGTGACGACGCCGCCCTCGCCGAGGGTGACCTCAACGCTCTCACCAGTGTTACAAGTCACGGCCAACTCGGCGTCGTGGATTTCTGTAGCCGGAGGCAAGCCTTTAAAAGAAAAACCGGTGCAGAAGCGCTGGCCCCGCTCGTCCGTGCCCGAGACGTAGATACACTCGACGTAGTCGCGCTCGCCAGCCTGGAGCGCCGCGACGGCCTGCTGCCTGGTCATGCCGACCATGACTCGCGCGTACAGATTCTCCATCGAACCCGATGCGGGGGCCGAAAGCCTCGAGACCGACCAGGCGGCCAGCACGAGGGCCAAGCAGAACAGCGACAGGCGGCGACGAGTGAAGATATTCATGCGCGAGAGCCTACCCAAACCAACTGGCAGAGACAAGGCCACTGGAGTTTTGCGACACTTTAGTCTCTCGTCACTGTTCAACCTCGACGAAATGATTACCCGGAGTTGACGCCATGCACGACCCGCTTACCATCGCGCGACGCCACTTCTTGCAAGGCTGCGGCATCGGCCTGGGCAAGATCGCCCTGGGCGGCTTGCTCGCCGAGGCCGCAGCCCCGCCGATGTCGCCTCTGCCCGGCCCTCTCCCCGCGCGCAAGCCGCCCCTGCCCGCGAAGGTCAAGCGGGTGATCCACCTGTTCATGGCGGGCGCGCCGAGCCATCTCGACCTGTTCGACCCCAAGCCGGCCCTCGCCAAGCTCGAGGGGAAGCCCCTGCCGCAGTCGATCATCGGCGGGCAGCGCTACGCCTTCATCCGGTCCGATGCGGCGGTCATGGGGCCGCGTTTCAAATTTCAGAAGTGTGGCAAGTCCGGCGTCGAGATCGCCGCCGAGGTGCTGCCCCACCTCGCCAAGGTGGTCGATGAACTCTGCCTGATCCGCTCGGTGAAGACCGACCAGTTCAACCACGCCCCGGCACAGATTTTCCTCAACACCGGCTTCTCG
>JANXSH010000169.1 GCA_025356615.1 Planctomycetia bacterium
CCTCACCCCCGACCCCACTCCCCTGAGTACAGGGGCGAGGGGAGTAGTGCGGTAGTGCTAATCGCCCCGCGCGAATTTACGAAGTGCAACCCGGCACTCCCCTTATTCGTAGAGTTCTCGGAGCGCTTGCTCGAGCGATCGAGCGGGGCCGGTGGCCGACGGCCGGGTCAGGTCGGCGACCTTGCCGCAGAACGCCAGGCCGCCCCGGCGGACGACGGCGACGCGGTCGCAAAGATTTTCGACCTCGGGCAGGACGTGCGACACCAAGAGGACCGTCCGGCCGCGCCTGCGTTGCTCGGCGACGACCTCACGAAGGAGCTGCCGGCCCGAAAGGTCCAGCCCCTCCGTCGGTTCGTCGAGGACGAGTAGCTCCGGGTCGTTGAGCAAGGCTTGCGCGAGGCCGAGACGCTGGACCATGCCCTTGCTGAAGCCGACCACCGAGTCGCCTGCGCGATCCGCGAGGCCGACGCGAGCGAGGAGTTCCTCGACGCGCGGGCCGAGCCTCTCGAAGGGGACCAGCGTCAGCGCGCCGTAGAGCGAGAGCAGGTCGCGGGCGTTGAGGTAGCGCGGGAAGGCGTGGTTCTCGTGCATGTAGCCGATGCGCCCGAGCGTCCGGCGATCCGAGACGGGCCGGCCGAGGCGGATGATGCTGCCGCTCGTGGGCCGGCACAGCGAAAGGAGCATCTTGACCAGCGTCGTCTTGCCGGCCCGATTCGGGCCGAGCAGGCCGAAGACCTCGCCCTGCTCGATGCGCAGGCTGACGCGGTCCACGGCGCGGAGCGTGCGACGCGGCCAGAAGCCGAGCGTGTAATCCCGGCAGATATCAACGAACTCCACGGCGGCAGCGGTCATACGTCGATCCGAGAGGTGAGGGGCTTGTTGTAGTGTAGGACATGGATTAGGAGTTTTCAGTTTTCAGTTTTCAGTTTTCAGTGAAAGACAGCAATTCCCAGTGGGCGGTGAAACGTCGGAGATGTCGGCTCGTATCGACCAGAGCAACGCCTGGGGACAGGGAACGCGAGGGTGGGAGGAGACACACTGGAGGGGCGATATCCAAGACCCAATGCCCAACATCCAGAGCGTTGCCCTGTGGCTCTCGACATCCGAACCCGTCGGGTCAAAACGCAAGAACACCCACCGATTCAGCGATCGCTTGGAATTGCTGTTCGATAGGGGAGCGCCTGAAGTGTGGGAAGGACTCGACGAGCAAGGTTTTGCACATAAATGAAAGTGAAAGCGATCAATTCGATCGAACACTGAACCTTCGCGGAGCGCATGGAAATAGTCTGGGCTCCCCTTTTCGGGGGAGTCCGGACACCAGACGTACTGTACGGGTCCCGTCCATCCCTTCGGTAGCCTGGCAGCCTTATCCGTCCCCCCTCGGGACGGTTAAGAGCCCATAGCTTTGCGTCCCCACCTCACGATGGGTTTGCCTTTGTCGAGGATAGCGAATAATGGCTATCTTCGGTGTCACTCATTTCCCATCTTCACGGATGAGTCCTTCGCGACAATGATACCGTAGATTACGATCATGACGGATGCAACCGTCGTGAGGATTTTTTTCGCGATTCCTCCGCGAGTTATCGCGGGGCAGTATTCTCGTCCGCTTGTCGGCTTGCATACAATAATCCTGCGAACGACCAACAGGCGTATAGGAGGAACGCGCCTTGTCTCCGCTCTTACTCGACCTGGACCGCCTGACACGCTGGTACGGGCCGCTCCACGCCCTCCGCGAGATCACACTGACCTTGCCGCCTGGGCGGATCGGGTTGCTCGGCCCGAATGGGGCCGGCAAATCGACCCTCCTCAAGATCCTTCTCGGCCTCCTGCCGCCCTCCTCGGGGACGGGTCGCCTCCTGGGCCGCGACATCGCCACCGGCGGGGCGGAGTTGCGCCGTGCCATCGGCTACATGCCGGAGGCCGACGGCCTCATCCCCGGCCTACCTGGCGTGGACTACGTCGCCCTCGCGGGTGAACTCTACGGGATGCCCCGCCGGGAAGCCCGCCGTCGGGCGCACGAAGTGTTGACGTACCTCGACCTCGAGGACGCACGCTATCGCAAGCTCGAGGAATACTCCCTCGGGATGAAGCAGCGCCTCAAACTGGCCTCCGCCCTCATCCACGACCCGCCCGTCCTCCTCCTCGACGAGCCGACCAGCGGCCTCGACCCCGCCGGTCGAGACTCCATGTTGGAGTTGCTCCGCACGCTCGGCAAGGACTACGGCAAGTCGATCATCCTTTGCACGCACCTCCTCGGCGATGTCGAGCGGGTCTGCGAGACGGTCCTCATCCTCGACCAGGGGCGGGTGTTGCGCCAGGGCAGCGTCTCGGAGTTGTGTTCGCGGCGACAGAACCGATTCCGCATCCAGGCCCAGGGCAACCTCATCGGCTACCGCGAGGAACTGCGCCGGTCCGGCGTCCAGGTCCAGGAAGAGACCGTGCGCGGCAAGATGCGCGTCAGCGTCCCGGCGGACTGGACCAGCCGCGACTTCTTCACGCACGCGGGCAACCTCGGCGTGACGCTCACCGGCCTCGAGCGCGACGACGAGACGCTCGAGGAGTTGTTCCACCGCGTACTCGACGAGGCGGGAGGACAGGCCCGGTCCGGACGAAATATTGCTCACCTCGCCCCCGTACTCAGGGGAGAGGGGTCGGGGGTGAGGGGTC
>JANXSH010000194.1 GCA_025356615.1 Planctomycetia bacterium
CTGGCCAACTGCCGGAAGGCCGACAACCCACCGAGCGGGATGCGGCACGACGAGATGTTGAAGGGGTAAAGCCAGTTTCAGTTTTCAGTGGGGAAGGGTAAGATAGTACCGTGCCTGACCTCACTCCCGGCTCCTTTCCCGCAGGGAGAGGGAGAAGCAAGACCAGCCGGCGGTAGACTTCACGCCCTCTGACATGCCCCCTAGCCCCTCTCCCTGCGCGAGAGGGGATGAGGTCTTCGAGTCGCCCTATGAGTATCAGCAGCCTGCATACCGTCGATTTGCCCCATCTACTCGCGCGATTGCGCGGGGGGGATCGGGATGCGGCGGATGAACTGATCCGCCGGGCGGGCCGGAGGCTCGAAGAGATGGCGCGCGGGATGTTGCGGCGGTATCCCCTAGTCGCCCAGCGTGAGCAGACGGAAGATGTCTTGCAGGAGGCTAGCACCAGCCTACTGTCCGCCCTGCACACCTTGGATGTCGTCGATACGCGCGCCTTCTACGGCCTGGCGGCGGAACACCTGCGCCGCCGACTCCTCGACCTCGCGCGTCGGCATCGACGTGGCGGGGGAGGCCCGATGTCGCTGGAACGATTGCCGGGGCGCGGGTCCGAGATCGCGGCCCCGGAAGACGCGGACCTCGGACGTTGGGAGGCGCTGCACGAGGCCGTCGAGCGTCTCCCCGCCGCGCCGCGCGAGGCGTTCTCGCTGCGATTCTACCACGGCTGGACCTGGCAGGAGACGGCCGACTTGCTCGGCGTGAGTGTGCCGACGGCCCGGCAGCGCTGGTACGAGGCGATGGCCTACCTGGCCGAGTGGCTCCGGGAGTTGCCGTCGCCGGAGGGCGGCTGATCGGAATTTTCGGAATTTTCCTTTCCGTTCGACGATTCGGATACGCTATCAGGTGTAGATCCCGTTTCTTCGAAAGGCACTTCCGATGGACAAGGCACGACTGGCCGAACTGCTGGATCGCCGCTACCACGACACGGAGGCGGACGTGCGCGGTTCCTCCCTCCCTCCCTCGCCGGGCGACCCCGACACGGCTGCGGATCTGGAGCGACTCGACCAGTTCTGTCGCACGATGGAGCGACTCGTGGTTCCGGTCGGCGCGGGCGGGGACACGCCGTCGCCCTCGAACGAGACGGCCGTCCACGTCGCCGGGGCAATACTGGGCGATACGCCTTCGCTCCCGGCCTACGAGTTGCTGGGTCGGCTGGGCGCGGGGGGCATGGGGGTCGTCTTCAAGGGGCGGGACAAGAAGCTCGACCGCCTGGTGGCGCTGAAGGTGATCCGGCCGGAGCGGTTGACGGCGGCGATGCTGGCGAGGTTCCAGGTCGAGGCCCGCGCGGTGGCGAAGCTTAGCCACCCGCACTTCGTGCAGATCTACGAGGTGGGGGAGTACCACGCCGAGGCGGGCGGCGTGGCGGTGCCTTACCTCGCCCTGGAGTACGTCGCGGGCGGTAGCCTGGAGGACCGCGTCGGCAACGAGCCGCTCGCCCCGCTCGAGGCCGCTCGCATGGTGGGCCTGTTGGCCCGCGCGATGGCCCACGCGCACGGCCTGGGCATCGTCCACCGCGACCTCAAGCCGGACAACGTCCTTCTCGCGCCGGCGACCGATACGCCAGCCCTGAACACGCCGTTGGGATGCCCCAAGATCACCGACTTCGGCCTCGCCCGTCAGGAGCAGTCGGGGGCGAACCTGTCCAACACCGGCCTGGTCATGGGCACCCCCGCGTACATGGCCCCCGAACAGGCCGATGGGCTTGCCGTCGGCCCGCCTGCGGACATCCACGCTCTGGGGGCGATCCTGTATCGCCTGTTGGCGGGTCGCCCGCCGTTCGTCGGCGATTCCGTCGTGGACACGTTGCACCGCCTCTGCACCCAGCCGCCGCCCCGACTGAGCGAATTCGTGACCGGCATGCCGTCGGCCCTCGAGGCGATCTGCGCGAAGTGCCTCCGAAAGGATCCCGCCGCCCGGCCCACGGGCCGAGAGCTGGCGGAAGAACTGGAACACTTCCTTCTCCACGCCGTGCCCACGGAGACTTTTACGCGAAAGCGTCTCACTCGCCCTCGACCGGCACCTTCGCGCCGGCGGTTCGCCGCCTTGCTCGCGCTCGCCGTGGCGATCCCTGCGATCGGCGGACTCGTGTGGTGGCTGACACACAACACCGAGGCCGATCCTACTCCCGCTCCGGTTCCACTCGCGGCGCTAAAGGGATTCATCGATGCGGACATGCGACGGCCGGGCGATAGGTTCCGCGATCAGCCGACGCCGTTGCGCGACCCCGCAGCGCGCCCGATGCGGATGGGCGATTACGTCCGCGTGCGCGCCGAACTGAATCGACCGGCGTATGTCTACATCCTCTGGATCGATAGTGAGGGAGGTGTGATCCCGACGTACCCCTGGGTGAAGGGTAAGTGGAACGATCGACCCCCCGAGAAGCCTGCGGCGAGTCTCCTCCTGCCGCAAGAAGAGGTCGTCTGGAGCTGGTGGTATCTCGATCCCGGCCCCGCCGGGTTCGAGACGATGGTGTTGCTCTGCCGCGACGATCCCTTGCCCGAGGACATCAACCTGAAGACGCTGCTCGCGGACCTTGGGGCGCAACCGTTCGGTGCCGAGACCGGCCTGTCGGTCGCGTGGTTCGAGAACGGTGCCCTCGTGACCAACGAGAAGGAACGAGGCCCGTCGATGAAGACCGTCGTCGGGAGCGGCAGCC
>JANXSH010000311.1 GCA_025356615.1 Planctomycetia bacterium
GGTCGAGCGGAGCGAGGCCCACCACCAGCCCTCGGCAGTATGAACAGGGGATGAAGTCAGAGAAGTGCTGGTGGGCCTCGCTCCGCTCGACCCACCCTACGGCGGAACGAATACGATCACTTCTTCGTATAACTCAAACTCAACAGCGCGAACGCCGTCGCCAGGTTCGGGTCGCCTTCGCCGAATGCGTCCTCCTGGGACTTGGCGACGAAACTGCCGGTCTTGGCGTTCTGGCGCTTCTTGAGGGCGGCGAGTAGGTCTTTGCGCCACTCGTGCTTCACGCCCTTGGAGTCGGCGAAGTTCTCTTCGCCGAAGGCCTCCATCGCCTTGGCGAAGGTGTGGTAGTAGTAGAAGAGGCCAGCCTGACCGTAGCCGGGGTTCTCTTCCAGGGTGTAGTTCTTGCGGATCCAGGCGACCGCGCCGAGGACGCGCGGGTCCTTCTTATCGACGCCGGCGTAGAGGAAGCTCTTCAACCCCGCGTAGGTCATCGACCCGAGCGATCGCAGGCCGCCGTCGCCGTTGGAGTGCTTCTCGTCGTCGGGGTCCGGGACGTAGACGAAGCCGCCCTTGTCCGCCTCCTTGGCCTTGGCGGCGAAGGGCTGATCGTTGCCTTTTTCCTTGTCCGGTAGGTTCTGGCAGCGCGAGATGAACTTGATGGCGTTCAGGACCGCCGGGTCGTTCTTGGGCACACCCGCAGCGAGGAGGGCGTCGAGGAAGAGTTGGGTGTTCGACAGGTCGGGGCGGGACTTGGCGTCGTAGCCGACGCCGCCGAGCTTGATGTCCTTGCCCGCCGGGTCGTCCTGTTGGAGCTTCTTGAGGAAGGCAGCGCCGTTCTTCAAGATGGTGTCGAACTTGCCGTCCTTGTTGGCCTCCGCGAGGGCCATCATTGCGACGGAGGTCGTGTAGTTGGCGAGGCCCTTTTCGTAGATGCCACCGTCCTCCTTGACCTTCTTCGTCAGGTAGGCGATGGCCTTTTTGACGGTCGGATCGTCGGCCGTGTAGCCGTTGCGAATCATGGCCGTCACGACGAGGGCCGTCACTCCCGGCCCGAACTTCTTCTCAGAGAAGCTTCCGTTCTTGGACTGTTTAGTACGCAAGTAGGCGACCGCCTTGTCGGCGATGGCCTTGGCGTCGTCGGTCTTGTCGTCGGCTGCTTCCGCCGGAGGCGAAGCGAGGGCGACGAGGCCCAATCCGGCAACGGTGAGCAGGAGTGCGAAGCGGGATAGCAGTTTCACGGATGTGTCTCCGGGGAAGCAGCGGGATTCGCGAACCACCAGTCCGGCGCGTGCAAACTCGGTGCCGAACCCTGTCGAGCCAGGAACTCTGGACCGATCGCCCATCGTTGGTAAACGATCGCCCAGTCATGGTCACGGACTGTCCAGCGATATCCTATAAAATACGGAGGCGCATTAGCTACAGATGAACACAGATACTCACGGTTCGCTCGACCCTCTAGCGCGCCTTCGGATCGCCCTACTCGACTCGAGGTCATGATTCGAGAGGACTCGAGTCTGGTTCCGACCGATCGGGCAACGCTCCTGGAGAGACGTACCCACTTGCGTAACATGACGATAGCTATACACTTGCAGGGAAACACGAACAGAAGAGGCGCGCTAGAGTGCTAATGAACCCGACCTCGTGGACCCTGCTCGCCCCGTTGGCCGCGGGAGCGGATACCGTATCCTACCGCGCCCAGCTCGGGGACGGCACGCCCGTCGAGGTTCGGACGTTCTCCTCGGCCCTGGACCCGGTCAAGTGGCCGCGCCACCAGCGGAGGCTCCGCCTGGCGCAGATGCTCCAGCACGCCGGCGCACGCCAGGTACTCGACCTGCGCCTCGGCGACGACCCCCCCGCGCTGGTCCTCGCCTGGAGCGAGGCGCGGCCCCTGCGCGAAGTGTTCGCGGGGCGACTGCCGTTGCCCACCATCCACGCGGTTCGACTCGCGATCGACCTCGCCGCCCTATTGCGGGCGGCGCATCGGCTGGGGCTGGCGCACGGCGACCTCTCGCCGGACACCGTCGGCCTCGTGGCCTTCTCGATCGAGGTCGATTTCACTCCGGGGCCGAACGACACGGGGGCGAGGCTGCTTTCCGACTCCGCGAGCGGGCCGGCGGCGGACGATGTCGCCTCCCTCGCCGGTCTCCTTTGCTGGATGATGAGCGGGGAGGTTTCCCACGAGAGCAAGGACATTCCCCCGACCACGCCGGGGCCGTTGCGTGGGCTGCTCGCCGACATGCTGGCGCGGTCCGCGCTGGATCGCCTGCCGATCGCGAAGGTAGAGGATCGACTGATCGAGATCGCCGAATTGTTCGAGAGCCAGGACAACCTTGCTTCTACCCGCATCGCCGTTCGTGCCGGTGAGAAACCTACGATACCGCCTGGGGGGGGACGGCGAGAGCAACTCGGACGATTCCGGCTGATCGAGAAGCTCGGGTCCGGTGGGATGGGCGAAGTCTTCCGCGCGGAGGACAGTGCCGATGGGACGATCGTCGCGGTCAAGACACTCCTTCCTGAGTATTCCAGCAAGCCGGAAATGCTGAAGCGATTCGTCAAGGAGGCCCGCCTCCTGGCCGAGATCCGCGACCCCCATGTGGCCCGATTGCTCGAGGTCAACGAGGACGAGGGCCAGCACTATCTCGCCGTCGAATTCGTGTCAGGCCCGACACTCTCGCGACTCCTCGCGGCCCGTCCACTCCCCGAACGGATCGCACTGGCGGTCGTGGCTGATGTCTGCCATGCCCTCGTCGCCGTCCACGAGCGCGGCATCCTGCACCGCGATATCAAGCCCGACAACATCCTACTCACCTGCGACCCGACGGGCCGAGATAGCCTCCCGCCGGGGCCGCTCGCCAAGCTCTCGGACTTCGGCCTCGCCCGGCACCTGGATCAGTCGGAGTCGATGAGTCTGACGCGCACCGGGGCCATCCTGGGCACGCCGTTCTACCTCTCCCCCGAGCAGTGTACCGGAGCCGAACTCGACGCGCGCACGGACATCTACAGTCTCGGAGCGACGCTCTACCACCTGCTCACCGGCAACCCGCCCTTCCTCGGCGACAGCCCCCTGACGCTCATCAACCACCACTGCAACACCCCCGCGCCCTCGCCGCGCCTGATCGTCCCCACCCTGTCCGACGGCACCTGTCGCCTGGTCGAGAGGATGCTGGCGAAGCGGCCGGACCATCGCTACCGTAGCGCCGCCGAATTGTTGGGCGAAGTCGAGGCGTGTCTGGGCGGGAAGCCCTCGAGTGTGGCCGTCCATCCCCGGCTGCCCGAAGGCGACCCGGCGCGAGTGTTGTGCTATGATTTCGAGTGGCACCTGGCTTCGTCGCCCGGCGAACTCTGGCCCTATGTGTCGAACACCGAGCGACTCAATCGCGCCATCCACCTGCCCGCCGTCGATTGGACGATATCGCCCGACGACGCGGGCCGGGTGTGGCGGCAGGGCTTGCTGCGAAAGCTCGGGCTGGAGATCGTCTGGAAGGAACACCCCTTCGAGTGGGTCGAGGGCCGACGATTCGGCGTGCTGCGAGAGTTCGAGTCGGGGCCGTTCCGCTGGTTCGTCAGCATCGTGGAATTGGTCCCGACTGTGGGCGGCGGGACGACGTTGAGCCACCGCCTCCGGGTCGAGCCGTTCGGCATCCTGGGCCGGACCTTCGCCGCCCTGGAGATGGGCAACAAGACCCGGCGCAAACTCGACCGCGTCTACCGCCGCATCGACGAGGTGCTGCGCAACAAGGCCGGGGCGGGGCTGGTCGATGCCTTCGAGGAGCCGCCGCGCCTCGGCGGGGCGGCCCAACGCCGGCTCGACGAGGGGATGGACGCGCTCGCCCGCCACGCCGTCGATCCGCACATCGTCGAGCTGCTCGGAGCCTACCTCGCCACCGGCCCGGCACAGGAGTTGGGCCGCATCCGGCCGATCGCCCTGGCCCGCCGCCTCGGCCTCGACGCGAACGCCGTCTGCGAGGCGTGCCTCCATGCGACCCGCGCGGGGTTGCTGATCCTCTCCTGGGATCTACTCTGCCCGCTGTGCCGCATCCCCTCGCAGTTGGAGGACACGCTGAAGGCAGTGCGCGACCACGCCCATTGCCCGGCCTGCGCCGTCGATTACGAGGTAGACTTCAGCCGCTCCGTCGAGATGATCTTCCGCGTGCATCCGTCGATCCGCGAGGCGGAAACGGGCGTGTACTGCATCGGCGGCCCGGCGCACTCGCCGCACGTCGTCGCCCAGGTTCGCGTCGCCCCCGGTGAGCGCCTCGAGGTGCCGTTGGAACTGTCCGAAGGGACGTATCGGCTGCGTGGGCCACAACTGCCCACGGCGGTCGATGCGCGGATCGAGCGCGGCCTGTATCCGTCCCTATGGGAGGTCGATCTGGGCCGACTCGACTCGTCCGGGCTTACGACCTTGCGCGTCGGTGCCCAGGTGTTGGCGCTGGCGAACACGCACGACAAGGAGTTGGTCGTCCGTCTCGAGCGGACCGCGCCGCGCGACGACGCGCTGACGGCGGCCCGCGCCGCGTCGATGGCCCTGTTCCGCGAACTATTCCCCGGCGAAGTGCTGATGCCGGGGCAGCTCGTGAGCGTCTCGACTATCACGCTGGTTGCGACGGAGTTGGTCGGCATTCGCGGCATCGCCGAGCGGCGGGGCGAGACGCAGGCGTTCGGCGTCCTCCACGAACACCTGCGCCAGTTCGAGGCGGTGGCACGCCGGCACGGCGGGGCGATGCTCAAGGCGGTCGGCGACGGTGCCATCGCCGCCTTCCACGAGACCGGCGGCGCGGTGCGCGCGGCCCTCGAACTCGACGCCCCGCCGGAAGCCGACCTCCGCCTCGCCGTGCATCGCGGCCCCGCCCTCGCCGCGACGATCAACGAGCGGCTCGACTACTTCGGCGGCAGCGTCCGCCACCTCTTGGAGATCCTGCGAGCGGCGAACTCGGGGGAGCGCCTCTTCGACAAAGCCTTGCTCGACGACGTGTCGATCAGCGCCCTCCTCGGCCAAGGGGCCAAAGAGGGCGTGATCCGCTGGATCGAAACGGCGGGGGCGTATGTGTTGGTGGTGTAAGAGCGCTTGACAATGTCTTCGCCGCACGCAGTAATTATCATCCCTGTGTATCGCCCTAGACTGCGAATATTACCCCGGCCCGAAATATTGTCAATAATTACGGCCCTGCGGCGTATTGGGCGCAGGGGTGACGGAAGTAGCTCTTGACGTGTTCGGGCAGGTGCAGCAGCCCGCGCATGAATCGCTGGATTCGGGACCGTAGCTCT
>JANXSH010000257.1 GCA_025356615.1 Planctomycetia bacterium
CTGGCCAAAGTTCCTACGGATCGGCCCGCGTCGGCGCAAGAGGTGGTGGATCGCCTCCGGGGAATCGAACGCGATCTGGCAGCACCTTCGACTAAGGCCAGGCCGACTCGGAAGAAGGCGAACCCAACCCCCATGCGTGGCGAGGACGACACGCAACGCCTCGGTCCAAAGGAACGCCCCCCCAAGGCGTCACGGAAGAAGAAATGGCCCTCGGCGCGGGTGTTGGTCGGCTCGATCGTGGCGATCATCGTCACAGTCGCTTCCGTTCGGCTGTGCGCGCCGTCCGCCCGCTCCACGGACGGGGAGCCGGCGGCCTTGCCCGTCGCCACGAACGGCAAGCGCACGTTGAAGGTCGTCCTTCTCGCGGGCCAGTCCAACATGGGCGGCCAGGCGGCGATCTCGACGCTCGACCGGCTCGGCAAGGATCCCGAGGGCGCGTGGGTGCTCCCGAAGCTCCAGGAGAAAGACGGCTCGTGGAAGGTGCGCGAGAACGTCTGGGTTTCCTACCAGCGGGAGAGGGACTCGAAGCGGGGCCCGCTGACCGTCGGGTTCGGCGAGAGCGACCGCGAGATCGGGCCGGAACTGATGTTCGGCCACACGCTCGGGGACGCGGTGGAGAACCCGATCCTCCTCGTCAAGGTCATTCGAGGCCCTTTGACCTTGGGGGTCGAAGGCCGGCCGCCGAGTTCCGGTGGGGTGACGGGCGTGTTCTACGAGCAAATGGTCGAGACCGTGCGCGGGGTGATGGCGGACCCGAAAATGTTCTTCCCGGCCTACGACGGCGAGGGGTGTGAACTCGCGGGCTTCGTCTGGTTCCAGGGCTGGAACGACCACCTCAGGCCGGAGATGGTGGCACGATACGAGGTCAACCTGGTCAACCTGGTGAAGGATCTACGTCAGGATCTGAGGGTGTCGAACCTCCCGGTCGTGGTCGGGGAAATGGGGATCGGCGGCAAGAGGCCCAGACCCGATGTTCTGAGGCTGCGAAGGGCACAGGCCGCCGCCGTGAAGAGGCCCGAATTCGCGGGCACCGTCGCCCTGGTGGACACCTCGGCATTCTACGACGAGCCGGCCCACGCCCTCTTCGTCAAGGGGTTCGACATGGCGAAGAACAAGTGGCGCGACGAGGAGGCGAAGGAGCGGTTCGAGGTGATGGGCAGCAAGCCCGAGTACCTCTACCTGGGCAGCGGGAAGACGTTCGCCCTCATCGGCCACGGATTCGCCGAGGCGATGAAGGGTCTCTGGAGTCGCAACCCCGCCTCGACGAAGCGCTGACGGCCGTCAGCGGACCGAATCCCTCGTCCTGACCTCGTCGATCATCGCCAGCCGTGTCCTCCGGTCGGCGACCGGCCTCTCGAGCCGCGCCGGGATCGCGTCGTAGGTCCGGCCGTCCAGTTCACGCCCGGCGTCCGCCTTTCGCACGCCGCCCCACTGCTTGAAGAAGAACGGCACGTTCACGGCCTCGCACCGGCGGCGGACGTTCTCCACCCACGACTCCTCCATCGGCCTGGCACCGTGCCCGCTCTCGCCGCCGACGATCACCCAGTGGATCCCCTCCAGATTCACCGCGCCGAGGTCTTCGAGCAACGGCTCGATCGACAGGAACCGCACCGCAGCCGGTGCCTCTCGCAACACATCGATGCGAGGCAACCCGTGCTTCCGGTCCTCGACGCTGACGCCCCACCAGACGTGGGCGGATTCCGCCGCGAACGCCAGTCGGGTCCGCAGGAGGTCGCCGAGCCGGTCGGCCCGCTTGGTGAGTACCTGGTAGGTGTGCCAGTCGGCGGCCGTCATGACGCGGACGACCCGCTCGATGTAGTCGTCGGGAACGTCCCTGTGGAACAGGTCGCTCATGGAGTTGACGAAGATCGACTTCGGCGCGGCCCACTTCAGCGGCTCCGCCAGCTTCTCCGGCACGAGCCGGAGGTCGAACCCCTGCTCGTAGGGGTGGCCGGGCACGCCCCGGAAGCGCTCGGCGAAGGTCTCGGCGTAGCAATGAGTGCATCCGGGGCTGATCTTGGTGCAACCGCGCACGGGATTCCAGGTCGCGTCGGTCCATTCGATGCTCGATGTCGCGCTCACGGGTTGCTCCGGGGTCTCGGAGGGCGATCCTTCCATTTCATTCTATCGGCAAGGTCTCCCGGTGGGCTTCGCGGTTCCGATGTCGCTCCTCCTCTCGAGTCTCGCCAGGACTCTCCCTAAACTTCCAAAATCAGGTTCTGCACAACAGTGTCCGGCACGATGGTTGCTTTTGATGCCCTGGGCTTGCCCCAGGGAGGTTCACGTTGGCCTCTACAGCTGCGGTGCTGTTTGGAAGGCCCTGGGCTTGCCCTGGGGAGGGCTTCACGGTCGTTTCGCCTCTGTAGCGACCAACGTGAACCGCCCTGCGGCAAGCCCAGGGCATCCCAGCACAAAACGTGCCGGACACTGTTGCCAAGGACTACAAGAAATCGATGAGGACCATCTTCGTCGAAGAACTCCCGGCACGGAACTATCGTGCCATTCCT
>JANXSH010000291.1 GCA_025356615.1 Planctomycetia bacterium
CAGCGCGTCATGCGTGTCAAAGACGTGGTCAAGGTCGATGACGAGGGAAACGTCAAGGTGCTGACGATCGACGTACCCGGTCGGCGGATCGGGCTGTCGATCAAGGCGGCCCTGAAGGCCCCCGCGCCGGTCGCCGTCGCGGAAGTCGATGAGGAGCCGCGAAAGCCGTTGCCGAAACGGACGATCGCCCTACGCGGCGGGGTCGGTGCCAAGATCCAGATCGACCTGCCGGGGTCGTCCGGCGGGGCTGGAACGGCAGAAAAATGAGGGTCCATTGCAAAGGCGATTCGTCCGCAGAATCCACAGATTAATTAATGAATTAGTTTTAGTCTGTGGACGAGTCGTCTTTGCAATAGAACAAGGCGTGAACGTCACTTACTCTGGACGATGGCAGGTTCGTCATAACTCTCGACGTGTGGCTGTCGGCTCGCGATGAGGCCGGTGACGGCCCCGAGAACCAGGATCGTGACGATGAACGCCCATTCGGGGGAAGCCACGGCCGACTCGTCTCGCCAGAACTTCGTCAAGAGTTTGCGCATCGAAGGTCGCCCCCGGATCGATTGGAATGGTACGGTCTCGTGGGAAGGGAATAAGCACGACGCATGCCACGACGACCGTAGTCCATCGGATAGAACGTAAGACGATGGCGCACGAGTAGTTCGGTGGATGACACCTTGTCCTCGCCCCTACCACGATGGGGGAAAAAGTAAACCCAGGCTTGCGCCTGGGTGTACAGGTCCATTTACATCACCCGGTGCCGATCACGTCGCCCCGCCGGGCATGATCTGCCCGCGTTTGCCTCTCCTGGCGGTAGGCGGGGTAGGCGCGGGCTGCGTGGGGCGGATCACCGGCGTGTACTTCGGATTCCACGCCTGGAGCGGCAGCAGCGCGAGGCCGATCATGCCGGCCAACGACACCCAAGTGCAGCTACACAGCGTGACTAGAGTCTTGTTGATGCCGTAGGAGTGTAGGCCGATGCCGAGCTGGTTGGTGCCGAACCACGACCAAAACATGACCATGGTGCCGACCAGCGACAGGATGGCCATGCCGCGCACCTTGATCAGGCCGGCCCAGCGGGCGTGCAGGATGGTGGCGTTCATGATGACGATGAGCAGCGCCCCGTTCTCCTTGGGATCCCAGCCCCAGAATCGGCCCCACGAGTAGTCGGCCCAAATTCCGCCGAGGACAGTACCCAGGAAGCTGAACAGCAGCGCGAAGCAGACGACGCCGTAGATGCACTGGCCGAGCAGTTTCATCACGGCGGAGGGCACATCGACTCGTCGGATCGACGCCGTCAGGACGAGGACGATCGTGATGACCCCGAAGACGCCCGCGACGAAGGTCGCCGAGTAGCCGATCGTCACCGAAGTGACGTGGGTGGCGAGCCAGAAGTTCGTGTCGAGGACGGCTTGCATCATCTCGAGCGTGTCTCCGCTGCCGCCGAGGTGGTGGGCGATCAACAGGGTCAACGACCCGGTGATCGTTCCGACGGCGAGCGGGATGCCGTTGCGGTAGATCCACTCGACGACGATCGTCACGAGGACGCAGGCCCAGCCGATGAACACGGCGGACGAGTAGAGGTTCGTCACCGGCGGTCGGCCCTGGATGTACATGCGCATGCTCAGCGCCCAGGTGTGGACGCAGACCGTGAGGATGGTGGCCCAGAAGGCGAAGCGGTTGATCGCAGGCTCCGGCCAGATCCAGGAGACGCTGACGACGAGGAACAGCACGACGTAGAACATCATGCAGACGTAGAACGGGGCGAACGAGTTGAAACTTGCCTCCGTCGAGGCGCGGGCCGTCTCCTTCGGCAGGAGCTTCTGGACCTCCTTGTCGTACAGCGAGACCATCTTGTTGAAGTAGTCCGGGCGGTCCAGAGAGTATCCTTTGAGGATCTCCAGGAAAGCCATCGAGGTAAGAGCCTGCGAGCGGCCCTCCGCATCGTCCTTGTCGATTTTTTGTCCGAGTTGGATCGCCTGCCGCATGGTGATGAAGTCGCCTTTCTTGTTCGGCATCACCACCGGGTGGAGGGAATCGGCAGTGCCCTGAGCGAGGCCGGTGTAGATCTGGACGTGTCGCGCGGTCTCGAGGACGTTGTGGTCGAACGGCGTCTGATTGGTGTCCTTGACCTCTTTGGCCCGGCTGGCCTCCCGCTCGAGGTCGCCGACCCGAGGGAGGAACTCGTCGAAACCGTAGCGAAAGCCGGACCGCTCCTTCAAACCGAGGAGGGCGAGGACTTCCAGGTTGTCGATGCGAAAGACACGGTGCGCCGTCTCGACCCGCGCGTGTCGCAGGTGGGTGCCGATCTGGAACCCCAATTCGACGGCGGGACGCTCCTGGTCTGTCAGCGCGGCGAATAGCTCTTGGGGTCTTTCGGCGAGATCCTCATGACCCTTCTGGAAGGTCAAGAACTCCTCGATCAAATCCATGATCCGCTGCGGTCCCGCTGCCGTGAGGATCTCTTCGTAGCTGAACAGAGAACCGCCGTCGAGTCGTAGCCGTTCCCGGAGGGCGGGATCCTCGATCCGATACGCCTTCACCTTCCGAGACTCGCCCACGATCGTCTGCGGGTCGGGCGGAGTGTTGCGGTAGACGGCCGTCATCACGTCGAGGAGCCAGCGCGTCGCGGGTTGCGTTACGCCTTTCTCATCGACGTACTCCTGCCGACTGCTGATAATCATGAGGCTGATCCGGGCCAGCGTATCCATGGGCTTGACCCGTCCGTGATCGACGATCGGGAGTCGCCCGAACGTCTCGAGATCGAAGTCTTTCTCATTCTGGGTTCGACCGGAGGCCGCCATGAGCAGATAGACTGCGAGGATCATGCCGACGGTCCCGACGAAAAACAAGGACAGCGTGTGCGACCTGCTGTTCATCAGACGACCCTCCGCTGGAGGAAGTTGAGCAAGTTGATTCCGAAGTGGACGATCATGCCGAAGGTCACGACGAAGCAGGACAGGTAGGGCATCCACCAGACGGGGTTGCGAACCACCTGGAGGACCGTGCCGCTGTCGCCGGCGAAGAACGACGACTGGTACATCGTTTCGCCACTGTGGAAGAGCGGGCTGTTCATGGAGATCGTGTAATCGCGGCGTTCGCCGGAGGGCGTCTGGAGGTTGACGCGGCTGGAGAAGTTCTTCGGCGTGGTGGTGCCGAGGTACACGTCGTGGTTGAACTCCTTGAGCGTGAGGGAGTACGCCTTGTACTCGCGCCGGTGGCGCAACTCGACGAGGTATTTCGTCTGTCCGATCATTACTTTCTGGGGGGCGAATTCGTAGGTCCGGTTGTTCGAGTTGAGGTAGAACCAGAGCGAAACGAAATACTCACCGATCTCCGTATCTGTACCCTTCTCGTAGAGGACGACGCTTGCCGCAGGCATGTCTTCTTTGGCACCCACCTCGACACCGGATGACTCGTTCTCCTTGACGATTCGGAACGTCATGCCGTTGAGCGTTGTTCGCTGGTTGGCGAGCCTGGCTTTCTTGTCGAGGGGAAGGACCATCTTGCTATTCTTCCAGAATTCCTTGACTTCGATATCGACCGGCAATTTGGGATGCGTGATGCGCCCTTTCCGGGTGAGTAGATTCTGGGGCACGACGACGACGAGGTCTTTGCTCCGATCGGCGGGATCGAGCGTGAGGAAGGCCAACTCGACGCGGTTGCTCGTGTCGGTGTAGTTGACCGTCTCGCCCTTGGCGATCGACATGTGTTGTTCGACGGCGAACAGCCCCGTGCCCAGTTCGCCGAGCATGAGGATGATGATCCCGGCGTGGATGCTGATGATACCGGCCCGCTTCCAGCTCACTTTGAAGCGGAGTGCGTGGGCCGCGAGCAGATTGGAGAGCAACAATATCCCGAGAGTCGTGCCGCCGAAGAAGGGGAACGACCCCGAGAGGGTGAAGTTCGGGGAGATGCCGAAGAACACCTGGCCGAATTTAACGAACAGTTGGAACGGCACCCAAACGTAGAAGGAGCGGAAGTAGTCTCCGACGACGGTCCAGATGCCGTTTTCGATCTGCGCCAGCGTGCCGAAAAACACCAGCATCAGCGACAGGGCGAACAGGACGACCGTCAGCTCGAGCGACGCGATCAACTTCAGGACGCGCATCACGGTCCAGGGCTTGCGGGACTTGGTCAGGGGCACGTTGGCCACGGCGGGCACCGGAGCGCTAGGGGCGGTCTGGACGGACGTGTCACTCATTCGCCACCTCCGGGGAACTGGACCGACTTCATGAATTCCTCGAACTTCGCTTTCTGCGAGCCGACGAGCTTCGCCGGCCCGACCATCTTGAAGAACCAGGTCGTCCCGCCGCGCTCGAACCACACGACGAGAGCGCGTCTCTCTTTGCCTTCCAGGTCGAGCATCTTGGCCTCGATGCCCGCGACGGGGATCGTGGGGAACTTCAGCCGCTCGACCTCCGCCTCGCTGAGGGCGGGGAGCTTGGCATCGTCCGTTCGCCAGCGGTTGACGTTGCCCGTCAATCCCCCCGGCATCGACCCCCTCAGGGGCGTCACCTTGAGTTGGGCGGTGTCCTTGCCGTCGGTCACGCTCAACGTGGCGACGGTCATCCCGGAGCTGCTCGCGGTCTCTCTCCAGCCCTCGGGCACCTTGTATTTGAGCGGTGCCTTGCCCACGGGGCGCTTCTCCTTTTGCATCGGGGGGTGGCCTGGGTCGGTCGGCGACATCCCCTTACCGCCGGGGCCGCGCATGTCCACGACCTTGATCGTTCGGCCCTGGACCTCCTGCTCGCTGACGACCCGCTCGAGCGCCCTCGGCGTGATCGCAGGAAGCCCCAGGTCGAGCCGACGCCAGCGATCGATGTTCGACTTGAGGGTCGCCGAGGCGGGGAGCTTCGAGATGGTCATCTCCGGTTTGGCCATGCCTATCAACGTGAGTTTCGAGACGAGGCCGGTGGCCGTCGGTACTTTCAGGCGATCTTCCTTCCAGCCTTTAGGCGTCTTCCACTGGATCGAGAGGTCGTCCGCCTTCTTCACTTCGGGGAACTGGAGATCGCGGATCAACTCCCGAAACCCAGGCTCGACCATCTCGACGATGTTGTTTTGGCCCGTCAACTTGATGAACCAGGCATCGTCCCCAGCTGGGACGATGGCCGCGAGGACACGAACCGACCCCGTGCCGGGGTCCGCATCGTTCGGCGCGGTGTAGGAGGAAACGTCCTCCCCGGCGCAGCCGATGAGCGGGGCCAACAGCATCAGCGCGACGAACCGGCGAGAGAGGACGGCGTTCATGAGGATCGCCTGTTGGGGTGGCGGGGTCATGGGAGATTCGCATCGACGATCAGGCGGGAGCGCGGGCGGATCGCATGAATGTATTGTATACCGAGGGGGCGTCGTATGCCACATCATCTCCCCAAGACTTTCCGTGGCAGAGAAGAGGCGACCGTGGTATGATTCCTTCTAGAGACATGCTCTAAGATCGCCTTGCCTACTCGGCGGAAGCAGATCGAAGGAAGAGGTGCATTCTATGATCCATGTGCCTCTTGGCTCAATGCCTTCGGCCCGCGCTACCGTGGAACGCGAGAATCAGTCAGCCATCGATCTACCCACCGTGAAGACGGTTCGAGCGACATTCCGCTATGGGGATTGGCTCGCACCGTTGCCTTTGGGCGAGGATGACTTTGTAGTACCCGACGAGGATTTCCCGCTCATCCCATTACCGATCGTGAGAACCATTCGCGCAACGGTTCGACGAGCGGGTTCTGTCGAACCCATGCCGATCGAGGAAGAATAAGAAGAAATCGGATTTGGCGAGCCGGGAGCGTTAGCGACCGGAGTAGAGGCG